>JAPKDN010000176.1 GCA_028822575.1 Alphaproteobacteria bacterium
CCAGTGCTATTCATGCTGATTATTCTCGCGAGCGTGGTACAGCCGAGTTTTTGGTGGCTGCTGGGGCTCATGCTGCTGTTCAGCTGGACATCATTGGTCAGCGTTGTGCGCGCCGAGTTCCTGCGCGCCCGGAACTTCGAGTATGTAAAAGCGGCACGTGCGCTCGGCGTCACCAATAGCGTCATCATGTATCGCCACGTATTACCGAACGCCATGGTCGCGACGCTGACCTTTCTGCCGTTCATTACGTCCGGCTCGGTGGTGACGTTGACATCTCTGGATTTTCTTGGATTTGGCCTTCCACCTGGCTCGCCGTCCCTCGGCGAGCTGCTGAAGCAGGGGAAAGATAATCTACAAGCGCCCTGGCTTGGTATTACCGCCTTTTCCGTCATTGCGTTCATGCTGTCACTTCTGGTTTTCATTGGAGAAGCGGTGCGCGACGCGTTCGATCCGCGTAAGGTACAACGATGAGCGATCAACCTCTTCTTTCTATCCACAACCTCTCGGTTGATTTCGACGTCCCGGGCGGACCGGTCCACGCGGTGCGGCAGTTCAGCCTCGACATTCAACAGGGCGAGACGGTGGCGTTGGTCGGCGAATCCGGATCAGGGAAATCAGTGACCGCGCTTTCGGTGATGCAATTGCTACCGTACCCCATCGCCAGCCACCCAAGCGGATCCATCCGGTTTCGCAGTGAAGAAATGATCGGCGCACCACGCGGAGCACTACAACGTATTCGCGGCGACCGGATCGGCATGATCTTCCAAGAACCGATCACTTCGCTCAATCCAGTCCACACCATCGAAAAGCAAATCCGAGAGGTCTTGGTTCTTCACAAAGGCCTGTCGAAGGACACTGCTAGACGGCGGGTCTTGGAACTGCTCGATTTGGTCGGTGTCCGCGAAGCGGAACAGCGTCTAACCGCTTACCCACACGAGCTGTCGGGCGGACAACGCCAGCGCGTGATGATTGCAATGGCCTTAGCGAATGAGCCAGACTTGCTAATCGCGGACGAGCCAACAACCGCGCTGGACGTCACCATCCAGGCGCAAATCCTGAAACTGCTTGGCGAGCTGCAAACCGAACTCGGCATGGCCATGCTATTCATTACCCATGACCTCGGCATCGTCAGAAAAGTCGCTGACCGAGTTTGCGTAATGAAAAGCGGTGAAATTGTCGAGAGTGGCGCGGCACGAACATTGTTCTCTGCGCCATCGCACGAGTATACCAAGCACCTGCTGGAGGCGGAACCGAAGGGCAAAAAAGAGCCACAGCAAACCGATCGACCGATGGTGCTTTCCGGCGAAGATATCCGGGTTTGGTTTCCGATCAAGAAAGGCCTAATGCGCCGCACCGTCGATCATATCAAGGCGGTCGACGGCATCTCCGTGTCCATACGCCAGGGAGAGACCGTTGGTGTTGTCGGCGAATCTGGATCCGGTAAAACGACTCTCGGCATGGCGTTGTTGAGATTGGAACGCAGCCAAGGCGACATCGTCTTCGAAGGCCGCCATATTCAAGGCTTGAATACCGGTGAGATGCGGCCGTTGCGCCGGGAAATGCAGGTGGTCTTCCAGGACCCCTTCGGCAGCCTCAGTCCCCGCATGTCGGTCGGACAGATTGTCGCCGAAGGGCTCAAGGTGCACGATTTGGACAGCAGCGAAGCGGACCGCGAGTTCCGGGTGATAGAAGCGCTTAAAGAAGTTGATCTTGATCCAGAAAGCCGGCACCGGTATCCACACGAATTTTCCGGCGGTCAGCGCCAACGGGTCGCCATCGCCCGCGCCATCGTCTTGAAACCAAAACTTATCGTTTTAGACGAGCCCACATCAGCGCTAGACCGATCCGTCCAAGCGCAAATCATCGATCTGCTGAGCCGTCTGCAACACGAACACGACCTAGCCTATCTGTTCATCAGCCACGACCTTCGGGTGGTACGTGCCCTATCCGACTATGTCATCGTACTGCGGTCGGGGAAAGTGATGGAGCAGGGGCTTGCGACCGAGATGTTTGATAACCCGCAACATCCCTATACAAAGGCATTGATGGCGGCGGCGTTTGACCTCGAAACATCGGAAGAGGCCATTGAGGCGGGCATCATCCAAGAATAACTTGAAGGTTTACCAGCAATGACTTTGATCTTTTATTCCGCCAATGACTGCTGGGACGACTGGGCTGATCATTTGCGCCGCGAAGTGCCGGAGATACCGTTACGCCATTGGGATGAGGATGGCGACGACGCTTCCGTGCGTTTCGCACTCGTCTGGAACCCACCACCGGGCGAATTGACACGGCGGTTCAAAAATTTGGAGTATATTTTTTCTCTGGGCGCGGGCGTCGACGCGTTGCTCGACGATCCCGATTTACCAAAAGGTGTGCCGGTCGTGCGCATGGTCGAGGAAGCGCTAGTAATTGGCATGACAGAGTACGTAGCCCTGCATGTCTTGCGCCTTCACCGACGACAGCGGGAATTGGAAGGGCAGCAGCGCGCCGGGGAATGGCGCCAAATCAATACCCCGTTAGCACCCGACCGCCAGGTCGGACTGATGGGGCTTGGCGTTCTTGGCGCCGATGCGGCACAGGCGTTGATAGCGCTCCGCTTTGATGTGGCATCGTGGACGCGAACGCCACGGGAGATGCCTGGCGTCACCGGCTTCCACGGAGCGGGGGGCCTCAACACTTTCCTAGCGCGTACCAAAATCCTCGTGGCCCTACTACCGCTAACAGCCGCGACACGGAGTATTCTCAACCGTGATTTATTCGACCGACTACCCAAGGGTGCCGGCCTGATCAACGCCGGGCGGGGTGGTCTTCAGGTCGAAGAGGACGTCATTGCCGCGCTCGATTCAGGCCAACTGTCGGAAGCAGTATTGGATGTGTTTTCGAAGGAACCGTTACCCTTGGAAAATCCCTTATGGGATCATCCAAAAGTAACGCTAACGCCCCATAATGCGGCCCTGACCGGCTCTGCCACCGGGGCGCGGGAAGTTGGCGCGAATCTGCGGCGGGTGCTTGGGGGAGAGCAGCCTCACAACATCGTCAATACGAGCTCAGGATACTAGAGCGTTTCCTGGTTACATTGAAATGCAGAGACGCTTGTGCCGACGGCCGATCTCCCGTTTCGCCAAGCGGCGTGAACGCAGCTTGTAAATGTATAGTATTACCCGCGCCACTCATTTTTGCGAGCGCGACAGAAAATCAATCTCAACGTTTCAATGTAACTAGGGAATGCTCTTGTCAGTAGCTACATATTTCACCGGACGACCAAATAATTATCTCCGAAAACTCGCTGAGGAAGCACTAACTTTTAACCGTCCATTAGAACCAAATGGATCGACGGTCAGTCTCGTCCGGTTTGCAGCGAACCTTTCCAAATTCGGCCAAACGGTTGGGCGATCCCGGGCTTGGAAATATTCAGCCTGGCGGCCGGTCCACGTATCATATGAGGCAGCTGTGTTATGTATACGTCCAAGTGGGCGGCCATCTGCCGAGAAAGAACATTTGGCGAAACGTGTCGCACAACACAACCCTGCCAAAAGTCTACGGCTCGGTTGGGAAAAATTTCCATATGAGATCCGCTGATCATTATTACGTTCACGGAACAAAGCCAGCGCGGGCTTAACTTCAGGACAAATCTCAAAGACCAAGGAACTTGGCGTCCAGTTACTTTCCAAACCGCGCGGCGATCGTTCCAAAAGCCGCTCTAATCGCCATGGCCTCGCCACCAACGGGACGGCCAGGACGGGATGAGGTATTCCAAGCCATGATATCAAAATGTGCCCAGGAAACCGAATCCTTGACGAACTCATTCATAAACAAGGCCGCCGTGATAGCGCCGCCTTGCGGCATCTCACTGATGTTATTGAGGTCAGCAACCTTGCTTTTCAGGGTGCGGAGATAAGGCTTCCAAAGCGGCAGACGCCAGACCGGATCTCCTGCCGCATCGCCATGCTTGGAGAGGTCGGCGGCCAGCAAATCGTCGTTCGCGAACATGACAGGCAGTTCGGGCCCAAGGGCCACCCGCGCCGCGCCAGTCAGGGTAGCAAAGTCAAACACCAGTTCCGGGTTTTCAGACGCAGCTTCATACAGCGCATCCGCCAGGACCAAGCGGCCTTCGGCGTCGGTATTGCCAATCTCCACCGTGATACCAGCCCGGCTTGTCAATACATCTAACGGCCGAAATGCGTTGCTCGAAACACTGTTCTCCACCGCCGGCACCAATACCCGCAGGCGCACCGGTAGGTTCGCCATCATAATCATACGGGCGAGGCCAAGTACATTCGCGGCGCCACCCATATCTTTTTTCATCAACTTCATACCAGCCGGCGGTTTCAGATCGAGACCACCCGAGTCAAAACAGACCCCTTTGCCGACGAGTGTCACTTTTGGGTCTCCCGATTTTCCCCAGGTGAAATCTATCAATCGGGGCGCGCGGTCCGACGCGCGCCCAACCGCATGCACCATCGGGTAGTTATTCTTCAAAAGATCGTCACCGACAATCACACTGAAACGTGCCTTGAATTCGCGCGCCAGTTTGCGCGCCGCACCAGCGAGTTCGACTGGTCCCATGTCAGAAGCGGGCGTATTGATCAAATCGCGGGTCAAAGCAATCGAGCTCGCGGTACCTTCGACGGCCCGGCGATCCGCGCGGGCGGGCCAGACAAGCTCCGCTGCCGGTACCGGTGTCGCTGTATAACGATCGAAGACATAAGTGCCTAGCGCCCAGCCAAGTGCAGCATTGGTCGCCAGCGTCCCATTGGTTCCCTTCGGGAGAGCATATCGGCCCGGCGGCAATGCGTTGACGGCGGCACTCCACGACCACAGGTCTAAATCCCCGTCAATCCCCAAGAGCACTTCCGCAATCCCACCATCCGCGCCCGGCAGCAACAGCGTCTCTCCAGCGGCGGCATCGAAATGCGCGGCGTTAACCCAAGCCTGGGTTCGTTTGTTGGCCTTTTTAGACCACGCTTTCAGACCGTCCTCGGTCACTGCTGTCAACGTAATAGTCTTGCCCGTGGCACGGGCGACGAGATTATATGGCACCATTCAACTCCCGGAACTTTTGGAGATCATTAAGATTTATATATTTCGCAGCTTATCTAAAGATGTGACTAGCAGGAGCGCAAGTGGAGTAAGCATTAGCGGATATCAACTGATTTTAGGCAACAAGAGTAATTCGTTTTTAACGATGCTCCGATCCCTTATCGCCTTCGAGGAAGCAGTCATTCCCTTCCATACCGCAGCGCTCAGTAAGTTGTCTGGAAAAATTTCACCGAGTGGGCTTATGCTAGTGGCGCTCAGCGGCAATTTGTTGATTAACAATTCACCCACCATCGCCGAATATTTGGCGGAGCTATATCATACATCAGGCTTATGGTTGGAGCATGCCGCGGCGCGAGCGCGTTACGAGCGCGGTGGCAGTAGGAATGCATTCCGGCTTTGGTGCACTGCGGTTGGCTTTGCCAATGAATCTCCACTTGGCGCGCGAGAACCCCGAGTGAAGCACTAAGGTCAACGCGCATGTCCAGCGCATTCAAAGCATCTAGCACGATTATCGTAGCCAATTTGGACAGGGCGGGCCCTTTCTATTTAACGGTTTATGTGTGGCGGACACCATATACCCTGCGAATGGTCTTGCCCTTGAGGACCTATGGCTTCAACGGCCAAGCCGATATGGACGCGGTCTGTGCGCTTCCCTGGATAACGGAATGGGGGAAAGTGGCAGCAACCGAAACACTATTAAAAACTACGAGGTGATTTTATAACGATCTTACGCCGCCTCGTTATCTCCAGCATACCACTGGTTCAGTATATCGTATACCGACATCGCCGGATCGCTGGCTCGCATGATCGTGCCCATGGCCGCAACACCGAACGCACCCGCTCGGCGGCACGATAGGGCCGTCGCCGCAGTCACACCACCCAATGCCACCAAGGGAATGGTCACTTTGCCAGCCACACGCTTGAGGCCGTCGAGGTAAAGCGGCGGGCCATAGCCGGGTTTACTTTGAGTTGGAAACATGGGGCTAATCGTCGCGTAGTCCGCACCCGCACTTGCTGCAGCTCCAGCTTCGCCAAGGGTGTGAGCCGACACACCGATGATTTTATCCGGGCCCAAGGTCGCCCTTGCATTCGCACAGGACTGACCTTGCGGCAAGTGAACACCATGGGCGATTTCCGCAACTTTCAGGTCGGCATTCACCAAGATCTTAGCATTATAGGGCTCAGCGATTTTTAAGATCGTTTCAACCAGTTTCTGGCGCTCGTCCGAATTAAGATCCTTTTCGCGTATCACAACCCAGCGGCAACCGCCGTCGAAGGAGCGCTCAAGCGTGGCTTCCAGAGAAACGCGAACCATGGTCCGGTCTGTGATCAAAAGGAGAGGGGGGTCGGGTAGGGTCACGTGCCGATGATACCTCGCTGTGGACTGGACGCTTCCGCGTGCCGTTTGCGTGGAATGCGTCCCGATAGATGCGCCAGCCGTCCGCCTTCGACTCCGTGGCGCATTGCGTTTGCCATCCCGACGGGATCAATCGCTTTCGCAACCGCCGAGGCCAACAAGACCCCATCGCAACCTAATTCCATAGCCAGTGCAGCATCCGATGCCGTACCGATGCCCGCGTCGACAATCACCGGAACACTTAATTGGGCGCGTATAATTTCAATATTGTAGGGGTTCAATATCCCCATTCCCGATCCGATCGGTGCGCCCAGCGGCATCACCGCCGCACACCCGAGATCGGCTAGTTTGCGGCACAATATAGGATCGTCAGTGCTATAAGCCATAACGGTGAAACCGTCATCTACCAATTCCTCAGCCGCTTCAAGAAGATGCTCGGAATCCGGGTAAAGTGTCTCCCGGTCACCAATCACTTCGAGCTTGA
>JAPKDN010000177.1 GCA_028822575.1 Alphaproteobacteria bacterium
CGCACGGCTGGCAGGCTAGTCTCGGTCGCGGTTGGAGCCTTGTCGATGATCGGACCTTCGTTGGTTCCAACGGCGGTGCGCTGCCGCAAGAGTACGATGCTGATTCGCCGGTTTTCTGGCGCAAGGAGATCGTTCGGCTCGATCGGATCACGATCGGCCATGCCGACGATCTGGGCAATCCGGCTTTTGGCTACGCCCAACTGTTCGAGCGCTCGGCGGCTTGCGTTGGCTCGATCGGCTGAGAGGTCCCAATTCGTCCGTTCCGAACCGGCAGCAAAGGGCCGAGAGTCGGTATGGCCCGATATCTTTATCTTATTCGGCAGCTTCTTGATGATTTCGGCGACCTTCGCGAGAAGCTTGCGCAGGCGCTCTTCCATATTCGCACTCCCCAACGGGAACAACGCGACTTTTTCCTGGTCAAGTAGCTCTATACGCAGACCTTCTGGCGTGGATTGAATCTTCAGGCTTTCAGCGATTTCCTTTAGTTCAGGGTCGTCGGAGTCCTCGACGGCCTGGCGTATCAATTTTTCCGCCTCGGTGAATTGGGCGGCCTCTCGTTCAGCCTCCTGTTGTTGCAGCAATTGCTCGAGCTGTTCCTGACTGATTGTGCCTTCCTCGTCCGCATCGCTGCCGGTCTTGGACTCGATATTCTCGGGGTCGTCGGAATCTGGGTCGTTGGATTCGGTATCTTCCGCCTGGGGGCGCGCGACCTCGGTCGTGCTGATCATCGGAGGGGAGGAGGCGGTTTTGAGCGCGCCGGGTTTGGTAATCGAGGTGCCGCCAAGCACGCCGCCAGAACCGCTTCGGGTCGAGCGCGAAATCGCGGTCGGGTCAAAATAGTTGGATATACCCATTTTCTGTTCTTCAGTCGTGGCATTTAAAAGCCACAACAACAGAAAGAACGCCATCATGGCGGTCACGAAGTCAGCATAGGCAACCTTCCAGGCGCCACCGTGGTGACCGCCATGGCCGCCCTTCTTGACCTTCTTGATGACGATGCTTGCTTGTGCGTCCACTAATTTCGCGCCCCGGTTTGGTCAACGCCAAACCTATATTGTGATGTCTTCCGACCTAAAGTAGAGAGGGTAAGCAAACATCATACCGAAGGCAGGGAGGCGACCGCCTCTTCGACCTCGAAAAAGGACGGACGGTCCTTAGACATGAGGGTTTTTCGAGCAAATTCGATCGAAACGGAGGGCGCATAGCCCGATACATGAGCCAACAATCCCGCTTTGATACACGCCATATACTTGCTATCAGCCGCAAATACATTGGCCATATTGACCGCTAGAGGCGAGACAATGCCGTATGCCAGGAAAATACCAAGAAATGTTCCAACCAACGCGCCACCAATCAGCTTTCCGAGGACTTCTGGCGGTTCGGAGATCGATCCCATCGTCTTTATGATGCCCAAAACGGCGGCAACAATGCCTAGCGCCGGGAAACCATCTCCCATAGTCTGGTAGGCGGTAACGATCTGTGCGTCCTCAGCGTGATGCGTTTCCAGTTCCTCGTCCAAAAGATCTGCCAATTCGTGTGGATTATCTGTTCCCAGCGTCATCATCCGAAGATAATCACACAGGAATTCCAACGCATGATGGTCCGATGAAAATTTTGGAAATGCCTGAAAAAGCGAGCTGTCCTCGGGCCTTTCGATATGTGTCTCGATCGCCAACATGCCTTTTGTCTTGGCGAGCCTGAAGATCGCGTACAACAAGCTCAGCAGTTCAAGGTAATCGTCTTTGTTGTATTGCGGGCCCCGCAACGCCGCCTTGAAGGCACGACCTGATTGACCCAGAACGAATTTTGGGTTGGCGACGATATAAGCACCAACGCCCGCGCCACCGATGATCACCAATTCGAAAGGCTGCCAGAGGGGGCCAAGTTTCCCGCCCATGGCCATATAGCCACCGATCACGCTACCAATAACTATGACCCAACCGATAATGACAAACATGAACAACCTCCCAGTGATTGCCCGGACGCTATCGTTCGAACCAGCCCTCTATTGATTATCGCTCCATTTGCGGTGATATGCAAAGATTAAGCGGCAATCTATTGATAAATCATGAATTATGTTAAAAAAATCGAGCTTTAAGTCGCCTGAAATAATCGCGTTGGAGATGCTCGGTCGGAACGGATTGAAATGCGGTTTCGGAAAAGTGATAAAAGCATCGGCGTTCATGGGGGCGCCGTCGACCCGAACGCGTGGCCAGGGAGGTGGATCGATGATCTGTGAGACCTGGGGATGGCGGAACGGCGATGGGGGAGATGGTCATGGCGATTGATCAGCGCGACTTTAGGGACGTGATGGGCATCTTCGCGACTGGCGTTACAATAATAACGACCAGTGTTGATTCGGTCGCGCACGGCATTACCGCAAATTCGTTTACGTCGGTGTCGCTCGCCCCTCCGCTTATGCTGTTCTGTCTTGGTAAATCGTCGACGAATTTTAATGCGTTCATGGAAACGGATAATTTCGCGGTTAATATCCTGGCCTTGGATCAGGATAAGCTTTCGACACATTTCGCGACGTTCGAGGGCGATCGATTCGATGGAACCGCGTGGACCCACTGGGATACCGGCGCGCCGATTCTTGACGGTGTGGTCGCGGCGGCAGATTGCGTTTTGGAGGCCCGGCACGACGCTGGCGATCATGTCATCATAATTGGACGAGCGGTGCGGGCGGAAAGCCTCTCGGACGCGGAACCATTGCTTTACCATCGTGGTAAATATGCCGGTCTAGCTTGAGGCCGTGGCGGCAATATCTAGAAGGTTCGGCCTTAGACCTCGGTGCGGCTGTGTAGGTGGGATTCGAAGCCTGTGGCTTCATCGGTTTCCAAGGCCTCCATTACATATTCAGCATTTTGGGTCTCGATGACCGGATCGAGCTTGGCTAATTCGACTGGGCCGTCCCGGAAAAACTGATTATTGTAGATCCTGATTATATTGCCACCTCGATTGCCGATCATCCCGCTGATGCGCGCGAGCACTCCCGTTCCGGCGTTGATTTAGCCCAGTACCCGCATGAGCGGGCCATTTGAAACCAGCCCTCTCATATGAGTTGAGGAAAAAAGACCCGGAAATTGGTATTGTGGCCACAAATTACGGTGGCCAAGGTTTTCCCAGCCAGCCCGTTCTGGAACCTCGTCAGGGCAGGAAAAGCCAGCGGCCCTCGACAAATAGCTTCTGCTCTTCGGCAAAGCGATAAATCACACCTTCCAGTTCGGCTTCCTTGTTAAGGAAGATATCATCGACCAAATCGGAGCTGATGCCCTGCGTGATTTCACCGGGCGCCGCTACCACTATACCTTTGGCCATGGCCTAGGCGTGTAAGCTTGGTGGCTGCCCGTCGTTCGCGTCGACGCTGAAAAACCCAGATCTCCGAACTTAGAGTTCAAGGCCGTGCGAACAAATCCGCAACTGCTTGTCTTGGAAACGGGATGCAGTACAGCGCTATGCCTTAGAGGGCTTGTCCAAGGATTTTATCTTGGAGCAGGCCGACAAAATCCAGTAATGCAGCGTTGTCGACCGGGCAGATAAGCTCCGATTTCTTGAGAAGTTTTGTGTAGGCTGGCGTCCATGAGTGTCTGAAAAACTTGATCGCCGATATTCACGCCTACTCAAACAAATGCCAGGGTATTCTAAGGGTGAGCGCCAAAGAGGGGCTGCATCTGCGACCCGACAGCCCACATTCTACGGTTAAAAAGGCTCTGTGGACTTAGCTAATACCGGACTGTAGCTTTACCAGCAACAAATCACCTTATCTATCAGGAGACGCTTCGGATGTTTGAGATTGACCAGTTTTGCGCTGATTGCCGGGTGGCAATGAAGGAGAGCGATCAGGAGCGCGCGGTGCGCGATGTTGTCACGCGCGCAGTATCGGATCCGGCGTCACTCATGCGTGACATCGGTGAGCCGGATCGGGCCGGGGTTTTTACATTGCACCGCTCCGACGACCTCACAGTTCTAAACCTGATTTGGGGCCCAGAAATGACCCTTTTACCGCACGACCACCAAATGTGGGCGGTTATCGGCATCTACCAGGGACGTGAGGAGAATACTTTTTATCGGCGTTCTCATGAGGATGGGCTAACCAAATTAGGACTCAAAAGCATGGATGCAAAGGACTGCAGTTATCTCGGTGAGACGGCGATCCATAAGGTTTACAACCCTCTGACCAAGCTAACCGGCGGACTGCATGTGTATGGTGGTGACTTTTTTGGCACGCCGCGCAGTGAGTGGGATCCGGATTCCTTTGAGGAGAAGGCTTACGACGTAGAGAAAAACGTTGGGCTTTTCGACCTATCGAACCAGCGAATGGAAGAGTTGAAGCGTTCCGCTGCTGAATAAGCCAAATCACCACTAACGCCGATTAGGCGCCGTGATCGATTAGGAGCATGTAATGCCGATTATCAACCGCATCGCCGGTTACGCAGAGGAACTGACTGAGTGGCGCCGGCACATTCATCAGAACCCAGAGCTGGGTTTCGAAGAGTTTGAGACGTCGGATTACGTTGCTTTGAAACTCGAGGGGATGGGGATGCAAGTCCACCGGGGGTTGGCTGGAACCGGTGTCGTGGGATCGCTCACGGTGGGGACCGGAGAGGGGGCCTCGATCGGATTGCGGGCGGATATGGATGCCTTGGCTATGCAGGAGAACGCGGAGCATACGCATGCGTCGGCTAATCCCGGAAAGATGCATGCCTGTGGTCATGACGGGCACACGACGATGCTGCTCGGTGCGGCTAAGTATCTGGCTGAGACCAAGAATTTCTATGGAACCGTCCATTTCATCTTTCAACCGGCCGAGGACGGCCTGGGTGGAGGGAAAAAGATGATCGAGGATGGGCTTTTCGACGTCTTCCCCGTCGAGGAGGTTTACGGCATGCATAATATGCCTGGGATCGCGCTAGGAAGTTTCGCCGTGTCTGCTGGCCCAATGATGGCGGCGCGTGATAATTTCGAAATTATGGTGCGAGGTAGGGGCTCGCACGCCGCCATGCCACATCAAGGTGTGGACCCGGTTGTTGTTGGCTCGAGCATCGTCATGGCCCTGCAAACCGTTACAAGCCGTAATCTCGACCCGCAGGAAGCCTTGGTCATCAGCGTTACCCAGTTCCACGCCGGGACAACAGCGTTCAATATCATTCCGGACGAAGTTACGCTCAGAGGAACCTGCCGGGTGTTCAGCGGTGCCATCCAGAAGAGCCTGCCGGAACGCATTACCCGAATCATCGAGGGCGTGGCGGCGGCCTATGGCGCCACGGCAGAGCTGATCTATGAGAACGGTTATCCAGCCACGGTAAACGCCGATGGCCCGTCGGAATTCTGCGCCGATGTCGCCGGCGAGATCGCCGGTGCGACAGGAAATGTGAATCGTGCGCCGCTTCCCTCGATGGGGGCCGAGGATTTCTCTTACATGCTTCAGGAAAAGCCTGGTTGCTATATCTGGGCCGGCAATGGGGACTCGGCGGGCCTCCATCACCCTAAGTACGATTTCAACGATGATTTATTGACTATCGGAGCTAGCTACTGGTCGAGGCTGGTCGAAAAGCGATTGGTCAAAAGCCTTTGATACTCCGCCGTGATGAGTCGCGGGGTATTTCTCGAGGTCCTTGATGGGGTTGTCGGCGACGGGATAGCTTGCCGAGTTGTTACCCTGGAGGCTAGCGCCACCCGTGTTGACGTTGAAGTCCGTAGCCAAGGCGGGATGGGCGACCGAGAAAACCAGGAGGAGCGCGGTCACGCCAAGATCACGCCATTGCAATGCCGTGATCAAGATATGGAAACTCGCGATTTCTTGGGCTGCGGGTCTAACGGGGTCAGTCCGCCGCCGACGCGCCGTCAAGCACCCGCACTAGTCGTTCGGCGCGGGCTCGTTTCTCGGGATTGGTATCCCGTTGGACAATCCGAAGCAAGGCGTCGCGAGCCTCTTGGTCGCCCCGATCGGCCATGTCGAAGGCCATGCGATCACGGCGTTCGTAATGGCTGGTATCAAAGGCGATCACGGTTGGGTTCAAATTCCGCCAATAGTATTGCTGATCGGTGGAGCTCCAGCCTGCATAGACCTCTTCCCAGCTTCCGCAACCCGAATAGGGCCGCATATTCGGTTCTGCGATGGGTTGGCTTATCGGCTGATAGCGCGCATCGAAGGACATCCGGAGTTCATCGGTACGGTTCGGTAGCGCCTGATGCACCGCCGTATCGGCGAAAATCAACACGTCGCCAGCCTTGAAGGAGCCGGTGACCCACTGGCCGGGGACATCCACGTTGATATCCATGCCGCCAGCGCCCGACCCAACCTTGGTCTCCAGGATACCCGCCCGGTGTGACGTGGCAGCAACCGCCAGAGGGCCTTTCGCGCGCGGGCAATCACCCAGCGGCGCCCAAAGTGCATAGTTGGTGGCACCGCCAATATGCACCTTGTCCTGATGCATGCCGGTGGTAAAATCGAAGTTATCGCGCTTTGGGAAGATGTTGCGCTGAACGAACATCGGGTGTGGTAACGCCGGTTCACCGAAGATCCGCGCAAAGAATTCTAGAACGTCCGGATGGGTGCGTAGCCGGTGCAGCGTCTCGTCGACCCACATGCTGCGGAACACCTCCATATATGGCGCCTCGGGGTCCTTGCAGGCCGCCGCCGGGTTGGCGACGGCGGCCTCGACTGGTCGCGATCCATCAAGCCAACCTCCTGCCGCCGCCGTCTTCAGCAACCGGCCTCGCACCTCGACGATAGCCTCGGCCGGTAAAAGCCCGCGCACGAACAGATACCCGTCGTCGTCGAGCCGCTCTTTCAGCGCCACGCCGTTGGTCAGAATATCGGTCGAATCTTGGAAAGCCAGCATGTCCAGCATGATGCACCCGATTGGCTAT
>JAPKDN010000178.1 GCA_028822575.1 Alphaproteobacteria bacterium
GCCTCCATGGTTTTAGGCATTGCCGCGTCCCCCGGCTGATTCACGCTGATTGGGTAATGTTGATCATATTTATGAATGAAAGCCACGAGTGATACCGGTGTCATGGCGTCATGGTGTTCGAACAGTATGAGGCTATGAACCGAGACTGGGCCTTCTGCAAAGGTTTCCCAAATCGATTTTATTTGAGGTGGACCGTGGGACACGCGCGCTAGGCACAACCTTTGGAAGGCTTCGATCACGACGAGCTTGCCGTCTAGCCCCTCCAGGGTCGGATCCACGTCCGTATTGAACCATTGCGAAACACTTAATGCCGGCGCCATGGAGAGTATTTCGTGCGGTTCCAATGTGCCTCTCCGGGGTTTTCGACTCCACCGAGGCGGGACAATGGTCGGTTTTGAACCCTACAGAGGCTCATCTGCTATCTTAAATCGATTCCGCCGTGCGTGGTCGGAGCAACTTACGTCGCAAGGAAGAGCCAAAGCCCATGTGGTCAAATCCCAGAGTGCCGTTCAAAATGACCAATGAGAGAACAAGGTTGGAGCCGTTGGATGGCAAACCGATAATGGTCAATCTGTGCATGAATATCGAGTATTGGCCGTTTGACCGGCCGATGCCGCGTGGAATCATTCCCGCGCCCCATGGTGTTCAGCCGCCTCCGCCGGATGTGCCCAATTTTTCCTGGGTGGAGTACGGTCTGCGTTGTGGCATGCCTCGGATCATGGGGATGCTGGAACAGCGCGACTTAAGGGCATCCGCGTTTATCAACGCGCAAGTCTCGGAAATCTACCCTTCGTTGATGGCGGCGGTTCTCAAGGCAAAGTGGGAGTTGGTCGGTCATGGCTGGTTCCAACAATCGCTGAAACAGGCGGATGACGAGGCGGACGTGATTCATCGAAGCCTCGATAAGCTCGTGGAACTTTCTGGCATGACAACCCGTGCCTGGCTGGGGCCGGGGCTCGGTGAAACCGATGACACGGTCGATCTGCTGAAAGAGCGTGGCATCGAATTCTTGCACGATTGGTGCCTGGATGATTTGCCATTCTGGATCCGGACCAAGCATGGTCCAATGGTTGGTCTGCCCTATACATTCGAGTTGAACGACGTGCCGGTCTATGCGGTGCAGAACAACTCGACTGATGAAATCCTGAAGCGTTTGGAGGCGACCCTAGCGGTCTTCGAACGGGAAGCGGTGCATCAACCACGTGTTCTGACATTTGGTCTTCATCCTCACATCATCGGCGTTCCGCACATCGCGTATTCGTTCGAGAAGGCCCTGGATCTCTTGATGAATCGCTCGGATACGGTCTTCGTCACCTCAAGTGAAATAGGAGATTGGTTCCTCGAAGCCGATGGAACCAATGGCGCGGAAGTGATGTGAGCCAACCATCACCACGCCAGAAAAGGCATCGACCCAATTGAGGTAAGAGAGCTATAACCCGCTGTGCTTTTCGGTAGGTCACGCGTCCCCAACGCTCCTAGGAAACAACATTTTAGGAACGACCATGAGCAAACCCGATGTGATGATACTAAAATATTCTCGAGCGCAGCGGCTTCTCCACTGGACCCTGGCGGTCGTGGCGATTTGCGCGCTGTGTGGCGGCCTCGTGCTCGGGGGGCTTGGGTTCAAGGGCGTAACCGAGCTTTTCGGCGCTACCGTTCGAAACTACATTTACACCTATCACAAGACCTTTGGGCTGATTGTGCTCGCGCTCATGCTGATCCGATTGGTGGTTAAGCTGAAGTGTGGCGCGCCGCCCCATGACCCACCCCTGGAGCGTTGGCAGGCGGTTATGAGTGGGATTGTTCACAAGATTCTCTATGCCGGTCTGATCGTGATGCCTGTCCTGGGCTGGCTAGCGACGGACGCGGCGAATTACCCGGTCGAATTCTTCGTCTGGTCACTCCCCCAGTTTATCGCTAAGGACGCTGTATTGGGCGCGCTTCTCTATGATTTGCATGGAATTGTCGGCTGGTGCGTCATGGGGCTGTTCGTGATGCATATCGGCGCGGCCTTGATGCATTGGCTGGTCAAACGCGACGGCGTGATGAGCCGGATGACTTTCGGGTCCATTAATCCAGGGGATTGAGGGGGCGGGGAGATCAAGATCCACCGAGCATGGCGTCTAGGTCACGCGGCGTTGTGGACGTCGAGGTCGTGGATGAGGAAGAACGCCTGGTCGCGCTCGGACGGGGCAGCTATTCCATCGCCGTGAAAAGACGCTTGCCGCTGATCGCGAAACCGTTGATCGCCGCGCGCCCTTCGTTGGAAGTTAGCCAATCGATAAACGCCTGTCCCGCCTCCGATTTGACGTGTTCATGGCGCCGACTGGAAACCAGGATTGCGCCATATTCATTCCTTAGACTTGGGTCCCCTTGAACGAGGATTGCAAGGTCACGCTTGTTTGCAAAGCTCAGCCAAGTGCCGCGATCGGCCAAGGCGTGAGCACCCATGGCTGCGGCAATATTCAAGGTGGCGCCCATGCCAGACCCGGTTTCTCGATACCATCGTCCCGATGCTTTTCTGAAGTCTCGCCCACTCCTGTCCCAAAGCTCAAGCTCCCGCTTATGGGTACCGCTCCCGTCGCCGCGCGACACGAACGTGGCGCCAGTATTAGCGATCTTGATGAAGGCCTTGACGGCATCATGGCCGCCGCTGATTCGAGCGGGGTCGCCTCGTGGGCCGATGATGACGAAATCATTGAACATGATTGGATGGCGTCGAACGCCAAAGCCCCGGGCGACAAAATGTTCTTCTGAGGCCTTGTGATGGACCAACAAAACATCGGCGTCGCCGTTTCGGGCGATCCTGACCGCGGCTCCGGTCCCAACCGCAACCACCCGGACTTCGATGCCTGTTACCTTGGTGAACTGTGGCAGGATATGGCGAAACAGTCCGGAATTTTGCGTCGAGGTTGTCGATGCTACGGTGATGTAGCGGGTGTTGGTCCCGAAGGCCTGAGGGGACGGGAGCGAGATCAAGATCGCGGCGATCAAGGTATAAATGGCTGTCGTGAGAAGCCAGTATTGGGGAAGCGATATGGATGCTTTTAACCGCATGGTTCCTCGCTGTTTCCATATGCCGATCGCCGCCGCCACCACAACAATTTGCCTTCAAGAAAATCCTGGGCCAGATCGTTTTCCGGCCCACTGAAAAAGCGTGTGGCCGCATTTCGTTCTTTGATACGGCCCCTATGCATGAAGATGATCTCGTCAGCTAGGCGTTCAGCCTGCTTCAGATCGTGGCTCGACATCACGATCTTCATGCCGTCCACGACGGCTTGCTCGATCAAATTCTCGACAAGATGCGCAGAAGCCGGGTCTAGGCTGGCGGTTGGTTCATCCAGAAAAAGGACCTCGGGATCAAGCGCTAGGGCGCGGGCTAGCGCCAAGCGCTGTTGCTCGCCAAAGGACAGCGATCGGGCCTGGGTTGTCGCCAGGCGCGCAAGCCCGGTTTTCTTCAACAATATCTGGGATCGGTCCGCTCGTTCCGAGCGCGCCACGCCCCGAATTTTCAGTACGAAATCGATATTAGCCAGAGCGGTTCGTCGCAGCAAAACTGGGCGTTGAAACACCATGGCTTGATGTCGCTTGATCGTATCTTCATCGGACGCTGCGGTGCCCAGCCATCGGACTTGCCCATCCTCGGCCCGAACCAGGCCGTGACAAAGTTTCAGGAACAATGTTTTGCCGGCGCCGTTTGGGCCCAAGATTAAGGTTTTCGTCGGCTGATTTTCGATGTTCCCCTTTATGCGACAGTCAAGATCCTTCAGCACGCGCTTGCCGTCTCTTGAGAGACCCGCGCCCTTTAGCTCCAAAGGAAAAATCGTGTCGGCGACGGAGGACGCGCTCATGATGCCTCCTCGGTCCTGGCAAGGCTTGTCAAGCCATGGCCGATTATGTTTAGGGTCATGGAAATCAGCAACAGAATGAGGCCCAATCCGAGAGCGAGCGCCAGATCGCCCTTGCTTGCTTCCAAAGCGATGGCGGTCGTCATGACGCGGGTGATATTGTCTATATTACCGCCGACGATCATGACCGCGCCGACCTCGGCTATCGCGCGTCCAAGTCCCGCCAGAACGGCCGTGACGAGATTGAACCGGGCATCCCAGAGGACCGCGGCCAGACATTGCGTCGGGGTTGCCGCGACCGATTGCAAGGTCTCGCGATACTCCAGCCACAGGGAATGCATGGTCTGGCGGGTTAGTGAGATGATGATCGGTAATACCAGGATAACCTGGGCAATGATCATTGCTGCGGGCGTGTACAGAAGATTGAACACCCCAAACGGACCGGAGCGCGACAGCATTACGTAAACCACAAGGCCGACCACAACTGGCGGCAATCCCATCAGGGCGTTGAAGAAAACAATCAAGACCTGCCGTCCGGGGAAGCGGCGCAGGGCGATCAATCCACCCAAGGGCATTCCGATCACCACGGCCAGAAAGACTGCGGAAAGGCTGACCTTGAGTGATAGAGCGATTATCCCGATCAGACCGGCATCGGCCGATGTGATCAGACGCAAAGCCGTCCCGAAGGCATCGTAAAAAGCTTCCATGTCTAAGGCCAATCCAGCTCGGGGAGCATCACTACCCAAAAGCCGTTATATCGTCGTGAAAGGTCAGCCGCTTTCTTCTTCACTGATTTTTTCCAAGGCCCAAAAGTCATACGGGTTAGTCTCTTGACGAGCTTTCTCCAAGACTATCAAACGATGAAGACATTGTCAGAAATGGACGAACCCTTGGACTTTAGCCAGTGACATGAATTGCCCAACCCGAGTTGGACCGGCAAAATCCTAGGGTGAGGGGTAACCCCGTTGGTAGTTTCGGCTTTATGATTCCAAGGCCGCGCATTGCAATTATCGGTGCCGGCATAGGAGGGCTGGTGACGGCGGCCCCCTTGCGGCTGCGTGGCCTGTGCGTCCAAGATCACGAGCAAACCGGGCATTCTACTCGACTTGGGGCCTGTATTCAGATGAGCCCGAACGCCATGCGCCATCTTCTTCCAGCGCCAAACCTGGGAAAATCGGGAATGGGATAGTGGCGCCATGAAATTCGAGTTGTCGCTGGGTCAGCAGACCGAAGCGCTCAACGGCGCACGCTATATGCAAATGCATCGGGCGGATTTACACGCCAAGCTGCTTTCCGTCGTGCTGGACGGGATCATCTCGCGCGGTGAGCGCTTGGTCGTTATCACGCCGAGTGCCGATGGCGTCACACTAAGCTTTGATGACGACGGGTCAGAGACGGCGGATCTCGCTATTGGCGCTGATAGCATCGATTCTCGGGTTCGGTATCGCTTATTGGGAACGGAAGCACCGGTCGCGTCGGGCCGTGTGGCCTATCGGGCGACATCCCCCGCAAATTTATTGAGACGCCCCATTGGGGGATGCGTGAAATGGTGTGGGCCGAACCGCCATATCGTGATCTATTTTGCGAACGCGGCCAGGGACGAGCTGAATTTCGTGATCAGCCTGCCGGACACCGACCGGGTACAGAAATCCTGGTCCACCACGGGTAATATCGCGTTAGTGCGAGTGGTCTTAAAGGATTTTAATGATGGCGTTCGCTACGTGTTGCGCGCCTGCCCGCACGTCCGTCGATGGGAGATATTGGGACGGCCAGTGCTTGATCAATGACACGGTTATGGGGTGGTGTTGATCGGAGACGCCGCTTACCCGATGACACCCTATATGGCCCAAGGCGCCACCATGGCGATGGAAGATGCCGTCATCCTGGCGCGGGCTCTCTCGGACTTCGACGATATCAATGATGGATTGGTGAGTTTTCAGATGACACGTCAGGCGCGTGCCGCCGAGGTTAAAGCGGTTTCGCATGCGAATAGCTGGATGCGTGAGGCAAGCGATCCAGCCTGGTGTTTCGGCTATGACGCATGGTCAACGCCTTTGCCATCTCAGTGATCTTGAGTAGATAGGTTTTGGTGGGCTGGCATTCCGTGACATTTACCCCTCGGTTCACCCATCATTGCCATCGGTTCAACACCAGTTGAATGAAACGCAACCGACGCTTGCTAGCCAGATCATGGAGCGCGCTAATGTCATCAAGCCATCGCCTAGATTATGAAGTGAAAGACCGGGTAGCGCTCATCGCCTTGAACCGCCCTCCCGTCAACGCCATTGATGTTGAGATGATCGACGCTATTCACGCGGCGCTGCGCAAGGCTGAGGCGGATCCGGATGTTCGCGCGGTGATCATCACCAGCGCTCTTGACGGCATGTATTGCGGTGGCATGGATTTGCGCATGGCGGCCGAGGGGAGCGTGGCGGATCTGAGAGCTTTCCTAGATAAGTTCTATATCCAGACGATGAACATCCAATACGAAATGACCAAGCCGACGATCGCGGTGGTTAATGGTCCCGCCCGCGGCGCCGGCATGACGCTCTCGATCACTAGCGATATGATCTACGCCGCCGATGACATCGATCTTGGGTACCCGGAGATTGATGTCGGCGTTATACCCGCCATCCACTTTGTGCATCTGCCCCGCCAAATCAGCCGTCACAAGGCGTTTGAGTTGCTGTTTGTCGGTAAGCCGATTTCGGCGGCGGAGGCCGCGTCTCTCGGGGTTATCAACTACGCGGTGCCGCGCGCGGAACTTATGGACCGGGCATTTGCCACGGCTTTGGAATTTACCACCAAGTCGCCGATAATCATGGCCTTGGGGCGCCGGTCCTTCATGCGGGCCAATGATCTCGATTACCGCCGCAACGTGGAAAATCAGGTTGAGACCATGTGCAACATCTTCAGCAGCGCCGACGGCCAGGAAGGCCTCGCCGCGTTCCTGGAG
>JAPKDN010000179.1 GCA_028822575.1 Alphaproteobacteria bacterium
CTTCGCGCGGCTGCATGATCTGCCGGTAATCTTTGCTTGCGAGAACAATCTCTACTCGGTGTACACCCGACTAGATGCCCGCCAACCCAATAGGCCACTGACGGCGCTTCCTGAGGCCCATGGTATCCTGTCGGAACATGTTGACGGCAACGATGTCGCCCTGGTGCGCGCCGCAACCGCGCGTGCCGTCGAACGGGCCCGCGCTGGCGACGGCCCGACCTTTCTGCTACTGGACACCTATCGCTGGCGAGAGCATTGCGGACCGAATTACGACAATCATATCGGCTATCGCACCGAGGCCGAGTTCGAGGAATGGCGGGCCCTGGATCCGCTTGAGCGGAGCCGGGCGGGTTTGATCGCGGCGGGCCTGGCCGATGTATCAAGCCTCAACCGAATGGCTGCGGGTTTTGAAAGCGAGATCCACGAGGCTTTCGAATTCGCCAAGAACGCGCCGTTGCCTGATCCGTCGACGGCCGCCGTGTCAGTCTACGCGGGATAAGCGGAAATGAGCACCAACCCCACCCAAAGCCTTGGCGACGCGATCCGTGATGGCCTCACCGAAGTCGCCAATGCTGATCCGTCGGTGATATTTTTCGCCGAGGGCGTTCAAGATCCCGCCGCACTATTTGGTACCCTTAAGAACCTGAACCAGCAGCTGGATCCGAGCCGTCTGATTGAAATGCCGATAGCTGAGAATGGCCTTATCGGTATCGCCATCGGCGCTGCTATGGCCGGCAAACGTCCGGTGGTCAGCTTGCAGCGCGTCGAGTTCGCGTTGCTGGCGATGGAGCAGATCCTCAATAACGCCGCCAAGATCCATTATGTCAGCAACGGTCTGCACAAGGTGCCGATCGTCATCCGCATGGTCATCGGCCGCGGCTGGGGCCAGGGGCCGGAACACTCCCAAAGCATGGAAGCTATCTTCAGCCACGTGCCGGGGCTAAAAGTGATCATGCCGGCTTTCGCCGCCGACGCGAAGGGGATGATCATTTCAGCCGTCGAGGACAACAACCCAGTGATCGTGCTGGAGCACCGTTGGACCCATTACGCGTCTGGCGAAGTGCCGGAGGGGTTTTACCGCGCCCGCTTGGACGGACCGAAACGAGTCCGTCAGGGTGACAGAATGACCGTGGTCGCGACTTCTTACATGACCCTGGAGGCGATCCGCGCCGCCGATGTACTGACCGATCTCGGCTATCCGATCGACGTGTTTGATCTACGCGTCCTGCGTCCGCTCAATCTCGATCCGATCGCCGAGTCCGTCGCCCGCACGGGACGATTGCTGACCGTGGATACCGGGTTCAAGATGTTCGGCATCGGCGCCGAGATAGTGGCCGAGATCACAACGCGTTGCTTTGGCGATCTTAAGGCGGCACCGGTGCGCCTTGGCCTGCCCGACCATCCGACACCAAGTTCGCGCGGGTTGGTTCAGGGCTTTTACCCGGATGCCGCCAGGATCGCTCGCGGCTGCGCCGAGATGCTTAGCCTGCCCGAGGAAATCAGCGCCAAGGCCGAGGCGCGCATTTTCGAGGAACGCCAGGGCCTGCCAATAGACGTGCCAGATCCATTTTTCAAAGGGCCATTCTGATGGTTACCCATCGCGACTTGATGATGTGTTGTCACGGACCTTCGGAGGTATACCGTAGCGGGTTCTTTTTGCGCATTATCGCAGAAATAGATTGAGTGTCATTTCCGATCAGATATTAAAAAAACTGACTGCCGCGCCTATTTTCCTGGCAACGGGCCGAACACGAAGCGGTCCAAACTGAATTAGGAGCCATCACATGAGCCAGCCCGACCACACAGTCACGGCAGATCTTTGCTACATCGTGCGTCAAGACACCAAACCGTATTTTGAAAGCGCCCGGATCACCGGCGGTGAGCCGAAGGTGTTCTTCGAGATCGAGCATCTGCCTGCGAGAATCAATGACATGCGCGATGTCGTGGCCAACCTGTCCATGGACGTGAACGGCTTCGAGCTGCACACCCGCGAAAGCAAGGTTGCGGATCTATGGGACGACGCGTCGATCGAGGCTCAATACAATCCCGAGCTTGAGACGATGTTGAAGGAGATGACTGGGGCCGACGCGGTCACGATCTTCGACCATACCCGCCGTTCCAGCGACTTAAACGGCGCTAAAAACTCCGATGGTCAACGCGCCCCAGCGAGCCGTGTGCATGCTGACTATACGGTGAGATCCGGTCCTCAGCGCGCTAAAGACACGCTTGGAGAAGCCGAGGTCAACCGGGTGCTGGCGTCTGGCGGGCAGATAATTCAGGTCAATGTCTGGCGCCCGATCACCGGACCCATCCAGCGGTCACCCTTGGCTCTGGCCGATTCCGCCAGCATTCCTCCGGAGGATTTGATCGCCACGGATCAGCGGTTTCCCGACCGTGTCGGTGAGATCTATCAATTGGCGCGGGGCGCCGGTCATCGCTGGTATTACGCGTCCGAGATGACGCCCGACGAGGTAATCCTAATCAAGGGCTGGGACAGCATCGGCGATGGCCGCGCCCGATTTACCCCGCATGGCGCCTTTATTCATCCGGCTGAGACCGCCGATATGCCACCACGTGAGAGCATCGAGAGCCGGACCTATTTGGTGTTCGAAGCCAAATAGGGGACGAGGCCACTACAACCGCCTTAGACCCGGCACCGCGATGGCGACTATGATTGCTATGGAGATCAACATCGCGCCATTGAACGCATAGGCGGCACTCAGCCCGAAGGCGCCGATTAGGAAACCCATTTCCATCTGACCGACCGGAGAAATCCCAATCGCCAGGGACCAGGCGCCCATGGCACGGCCGCGCAGGGCATTCGGGACGCTGAGCTGGAGCATCGACTGAGTGAGAATATCTGACGCCGTGGCCATGCCTGAGACTAGAAACAGCGCCGCCATGGCGAACACGAAATGGTTCGATGCCGATACTGCCCACATGCCGATGCCGAACAACACGATCACCCCGAGATAGGCGCGGCCGGGACGGGCCAACCACGGGAGCCCGAGGGTGAGCAACAGGCTGGCCATGACACCGCCTGCCGCCCGAGCGGCCTGGAGTTGGCCAAGCCCATCGGCGCCGACCTGGAGGCGCCCCTCCGCGAGTTGCGGCAGGCCGGTCTGGAAGGAAAATCCAAAAAACTCCACTGACGCCGTCAGCAATACCAGCATCAGCAGAATACGGTTACGCCTGAGCTCGCCAATGTACTCCAGCAGGTTGCGCCCCATCGGCGCCCGGTCCGCCACCGCGACCGAAGCCCGACCAGGACTGCGCAGCCGGCTGGTCAAGAACCAGGCAATGGCGTGACTACACGCCAGGGTCAGAAACGCCCCTGGCGCGCTGACGAATTCCATGACGGTACCAGCGGCAAGTGAGCCAACAAGCTGACCCGAGCGTATCCCGAGGTTAAGCGTTCCGATCGCCGAGACGACCTTGCCGCCACCGATCAGGTCGTAGGCATAGCTGACCCGCACCGGTTGGTGCATGGCTCTCAGGATACCAAAGATGAAACTGGCGACCAACATCACCCAAAGCGCCTGGATGCTGGCGATAAGGGCGGCAGCGAAGATGATTTGGCTCGACAGAAAACCGAGCTCCAGCATGCGCAGCAGCTGGCGGCGGTCCATCCAGTCCGCGACTGCGCCGGAAAGCGTCCCGGCAATAAACAACGGCGCGTAGTAGACCGCAAGCGAGATCCCAACCCATTCGGACGAACCGGTAATCCGATAAACCAAGAGCCCGAGGATTACCTGCTCTCCGGCATATCCGGCGGCGCTGAAGATCTGCCCACACCACAGTCGTCTGAAATCCGCTTCCGTGCCAAGCGGACCGGCCATGATGGCGTCTCGAAGGCGTTTGAGTGGTGTCAACATGGCGGTTCCTGGACAAGGCGATACGCTGCGAAGAGCGATCACCAACCCTAACTAGCACGACCGCCCCCGAAAGTGATGGGGTAATACCCAGAGTTATTTGCTTCGCTGGTTGCCGTAATAAGGCGTGAATACCTTGCGTAACCCCCTGGTTATCCTCATATGATTCGGGATGACGAGATTAAGCAAGCAAAGTGGCCGGCGGCGACCTTGGGTGATTTGGGCACGGCGTTTGGCGATGGGCCTATTGGCAGTGATGATTTTGCCGCTTGGCATCAGCTATGGAATTCGAACCGCAGTAGGTGCCCTGCACTGGAGTGAGGCGCGACGCGACAGTAGCCTGCAAGCCGTCCATCCGAGCCAGGAATTCGACCCCGTGGTCCAGGTTTACGCCGGCCGGGCCTGGGGTTGGCGCGGCGCTTTTGGCGTTCATACTTGGATCGCCACCAAGCGTCGGGGCGCTGACTACTATGTCCGGCACGAGGTTATAGGCTGGGGCGTGCGCCATGGCTCGGACGCGGTGCGGGTCGGTCCGGGGGCCCCCGATGCCTATTGGTTTGGTTCCAAGCCGGAAGTCCTGGCGGATTTGCGGGGTCCGGAGATCGAAACCCTGATCGACCAGATCGAGGCGGCGGGCAAGCGCTATCCCTATAATGATCGCTATACGGTCTGGCCGGGGCCGAACAGTAATACCTTCACTGCTTTTGTCGCGCGCCAGGTTCCGGCGCTCAGGGTGGATTTGCCGTCGACCGCGATTGGCAAAGATTATCTGCCGATCTCGCGCCCGGTGGCGAGTAGCCCGAGCGGGACTGGTTTTCAGGTGTCACTATTTGGCCTAGCCGGCGTGATGTTGGCGTTGGAGGAAGGATTAGAAATTAATCTACTAGGACTTACTTTCGGCCTCGATCTTAACCCGCCGGCCCTGAAATTGCCCGGGATAGGAAGGGTTGGCCCGTAATGTCACCTAACAGTCTGAAATCCTGGAGCGAGACGGCCACCGCCACCTTCCTTGACCGTGGCAAATACTATGCGCCGTAGCGGGAACTGCAGATAGAGATCATTGAAGGTTTTCTGAAGAGCTAGCCCGACGACATGCGGATCGTTGAATTAAGCCCCGACGAGGGACATTTTCCCGCGGCCTTGTTGAAGCGGTTCCCGACAAGCCGGATGCTGGCGTTGGATCGTTCGGAGGCAATGTGGGCGAGAACCGGGCATGACGCTGGCTCCAACGTCAATCGCCTGGAGGTTCGCGACTTCGATCTATTGCGACATGATTGGCATGGCTTTGACAGCGAGCCGGTGAACGCGGTTGTGACCTCGCTTACGGTTCATCATCTCGAAGGCGCAGGAAAGTTTCCTCTCTTCAAGGATCAGTGTGTCGCTCTGGCACCCGGCGAGCTGTTCGTTCTCACCTACCTGACAGAGCCTCCGTCCAGGGTCGGTCGTTAAATCGCCACATGGTCCTGGGACCAGGAGGTGCGACAGCACATCCTGGAAATAGATGGGAACCTAGATGCCGTGGCGGCCTTCGAGGCCGACGAATGGAACTACTACACCCATGTCGCGCCCGGAACCTATCCAATCGACAAGCCATCTAGCCTGATGGGTCAGCTATTATGGCTGCGCGAGGCTGTGTTTGGGGGTGCCGACGTGCATTGGATGAAGGCCGGCCACCTCACCATAAGTGGCTTCAAGGGTTGGTGCTTTAAATGAGGCTGGGTGGTCTCAAACCCCCTTCAACTCGACGCCATTGCCTTCGGGGTCGGTGAGGTACATCGATGGGCCATCGCCTTCGGATCCAAACCGCGTTACCACCTCGCCGGCCTCGATCCCATGGTCCGAGAGATGTGCCTGAATCGCTTTCGGGTCGAAAGCGCGCACCTTTAGCGCGATGTGATCGACATTCCGACCACGCGCCGCGAGGTCGGGGCCTGCTCCGGCCCCTCCCGCTTGTCCTAGTTTCCCGTCCAAGGTCACCAAATCGATCATCGAGCCGCCTGCGTCGAGATGATACAGGCCCAGCGGCTCATTATGCTTGACCACGGCGCAGCCCAGAGCATCACGGTAAAAGCCGAGCATCGCGTTGATGTCATGGACCCTCAACACGACATGATCGAGGCCGGCGAGCACGAGGGGATTAGCCATTATCTTTCTCCGATCTAGTGAACGCGTTTCGATTGTAATAGCGGGTTCATTGGGTTCAAAGCGGCAGCTGTCCCATATCCAGATGCAATTCGGCGCCGTCATAAGTGTGACGCGCCGCGACCTACCCGTCCAATTCGATCCTACGCCCCGGTGTAGTCGCCGGGGTGACGTGCCCATCTTCCTACGGAATAGGTGATTTCAGGACCGCACTGTGGAAACCCTCCCAGCGTCGGCTGCTCTCGAGGATCAGGAAGTTCGGCGTGCAGGTTGCCAACTGGATATTCGTGGCGCTGACGATCGGTCTGCAATAAAGATGCGGGGCGATCTGGGCATAGTGCGCTTCGGTCATGCCAGCGATTTTCTTGGCTTCCAGGATGCCGCTTTAGGATCGAGGCGGCCTGGACTTTCGGCACCCGGACAAACTCGTGTTTTGTGGTCAATCGCTTCCCCGTAGCGATGGGGATGCTGGTTTGCCGCGCCATCACCGCCATCTCCTCGGTGATATCCGGCGGGGTGGGTTCCTCGAACCAGAGCGGGTCGTCGCCTTCCAGGCGCTGGGCGAACTGGATTGCGCCTGACGTGCTGAATTGGCCATGGGTGCCGCACAGCATATAGGCCTTGGAACCAACCGCCTCGCGGATGCGTTTCGCGAACAGCTCCGAGCGGTCCATCGCCACCAGTTCTGGCTGGCGAGGACTGTAAACTGTGCAAGGGCGAGCAGGATCAAACTTCACCGCCGTGAACCCCTGGACGACACATTCCGCCGCCC
>JAPKDN010000180.1 GCA_028822575.1 Alphaproteobacteria bacterium
CTTCGCCGATGCCCTGATCGCCGAGGCCGAGAAGGATGAGCGGGTGACGGCGATCACCGCGGCCATGCCCTCCGGGACCGGCATTAACAAATTCGCCGAGCGCTTTCCCGAACGAGCCTTTGACGTCGGTATCGCCGAGCAGCACGCGGTAACCTTCGCTGCGGGTATGGCGACAGAGGGAATGAAGCCTTTCGTAACAATCTATTCGACCTTCCTGCAACGGGCGTTCGACCAGGTCGTCCACGACGTCGCCCTTCAAAAGCTCCCAGTGCGATTCGCGATTGACCGGGCTGGGCTGGTCGGTGCCGATGGTGCCACCCATGCCGGGTCTTATGATCTAGCGTATCTTTGCTGTTTGCCAGATTTTGTGGTGATGGCGGCGGCCGACGAGGCTGAATTGTTGCATATGGTCGCCACCTGCCGCGCAATCGACGATGGTCCTTCCGCCGTCCGTTATCCTCGGGGCGAGGGTGTTGGCGTCGAGATGCCCGATGAGGGCCTGCCGCTGGAAATCGGCAAGGGGCGCGTGATCCGCGAGGGTAACGTGGTCGCGATCCTGTCTCTTGGTGGCCGGCTCGCCGAGAGTTTGACCGCAGCCGAGGACCTAGCGGCGCGTGGTTTGTCGACCACGGTTGCGGACGCGCGTTTCGCCAAGCCCTTGGACATTGACCTTCTTCGGCGTATCGCGGCCTCGCACGAAGTATTGATTACTATCGAGGAAGGGTCGATAGGCGGTTTTTCCAGTCATGTCCTGCATGCGCTGGCCACGGAGGGGATGTTGGACGGGGGATTGAAGGTGCGCCCATTAACCTTGCCCGACCGATTTATCGATCATGATTCCCCGACGGTTCAGTACGCCGCCGCGGGTTTGGACGCGGCGGCGATCGTCGCCGCTGCGCTCGAGGCCTTGGGCCAGGAACACGCGAAGAGCCCCGCGCGGGCTTAGGAATGCGTGCGTGTTCACTTGGGATGGGAGCTGGCGATGAGCGGTGCGGTCGAGGCGGTATCTAAGCTTTATCAAGCCTATTTAACTGGCCTGATCTTGACCGTGTCCAGCCAGCGGGGTGCTGCGGTCGCTGGAGATTGGGTCTTCCAGCTTTTCCGCCGCCAACACGAAGTGCGATTTCTACCCGGTCTGGACAAGCTTGGGCTGTCGGATCAACCGCATGCGATTGCTTGCGCCGGCTATCACTACCTTGCCAATCGGATCGGCGGGGTGGATGTTCAGTTCATCGCCGAGTCTGATCGCAAGGCCTGGGTGCGATTCCCACCACCCCGGTGGATTTATGAGGGCTCGGCGATCTGTGGTGTGCCGAGTGAGGTGTCACGTGGAATGTTGCGCGGTTGGTACGCGCAAAACGGTGTAAGCCTGGGTAATCCACGGCTTGGATTTGTGTGCACCGGGCAAACTACCGATGGTCAGCCGGGCCTTGCTGGGTATTTTCTTGAGCATAATAGAGATCTTGGTCCCGACGAACGGTTACGGTTCTCGCCAGGCGAGCAACCTCCGCCGTACTGCCCGGACTTCGCGCCGGTGCTTGATGCCGCGTTATGGACCGAAGAACGACGCAGTAACGCTAAACGGAATTATGCACTGGAGTATATCCGCACGGGACTGACTGTTCTGGCGGTGGCCTTGGGGCCCTCGGAGGCAGGTGCGTTAGCGTCGCATGCCGGGCGTCTGATCGGTATGCAACTTGGCCCAGAAGTGGCGCGGTTGCTCGGTGTCGAAGGTGATGATCCGGCGTCGGCGGCGCGGTTGCTGGTCGCGCTTGCGGCGGCTGAGGGGGATGTTGCGCGATCCTATCAAGATGGATACGGCGCTGTGGTCGAGCGCGATGATATTCGTCTTTTTAAGGACTTGGAGCATCCTTCTACGGCACTTTATCAGGGTTGGGCTGGGTTGTTGGATGGCCTGGCGATGAGTGTGGCTGGCCATGTCGCTCTGACGCCTCGGGTTGGAGCCGATCGTGGGGCCGCCGCGTGGAGTTGGCGGATCGACCCCGCCGTGCGATGACATGGCGGATAACCGGCGCCTGCGACTGGATCGGCTTCTGGTGGAACGGGGGGTGGCAATCTCTCGCGCGCGCGCTAAGTCACTGATATTAGCTGGATTTGTGTGGTGTTCCGGACGCGTGATCGAAAAGCCAGCAGCTATGGTTGAGGTCGATGCCGTGATCGAAATCACCGGACAGGATAATCCTTGGGTATCCCGCGGTGGATTAAAATTAGACGCCGCGCTTGAGTATTTTGGGATCGACCCAGTCGATGCCTCCTGTCTCGACATTGGTGCTTCCACTGGAGGGTTTACTGATGTTTTGCTATCCAAGGGGGCGGCCCGGATCATTGCGGTCGACGTCGGACATGGGCAGCTTATCGAGCGTGTTTGCTCCGATCCGAGAGTCGTCGTTCTGGAACGGACCGATGCCCGGTCGATTACGCCGGAACTGATTGTGGCCCCGGTCGATCTGGTAGTGTGCGACGTTAGTTTCATTTCGATTCGCAAAGCCATCCCTCCGGCGCTGGCGCTCGTCAGACCAGGTGGCCAATTCGTCGGTTTGGTCAAACCGCAATTTGAGGTTGGTCCCGGTAAAGTTGGTGGTGGCGGTGTTGTTCGGGACCCCACGCTTTTGGACCGCGTCTCCTGCGATATCGTGGCATGGTTGAATGCAATGCCTACGTGGAAGTGTGACGGCATCATGGAATCGCCAGTTACCGGGGGTGATGGCAACCGGGAATATCTCTTGAGTGGTACCAAAATGCGCTAGTAGCAAGCGCGTGGATGGGTTTGTTGGGGATGTGTGGGAGTGATGAAAACTAGCAATCTTCGAAGCCTCGTGGAGGCAGGAGAGACTAATGAGCAAAACACCCCACCCAAGGCGCGCGTCAAGGTGTCGCCTTGCCTTAGCCAGTTTAACTATAGTGTTGTCACGGCGCTGGTTACCGCTCAGCGTGATTGGCTTTTTCGGTTCGGAACACCGCAACTGGGTTGATGCCTGTTTGGAACATCAAGCCCGAAGACGCCAGGCTAATCTTGACGTAATTCTGCTCCTCGCTCTTGCCCGCCTTCCGGGTAGGCTTGACAAAGGGGATATCGATATCGATTGGGCAGCCAGGCTTTTTAATGTCCCTGCCGATTGGTCCGGTCCGGAGCACCAGACGATTTGGGCGCGTCTCCTGGTTATGGAAGATTGGAAACTGGGCGCGGTTCCGCCGGTGGCGATGCAAGTGCTGGCGTCCTTGTCGCCGCGTCTGCTGGAATGGGTTCGAGTGCTCGCCGAGTTGACGATCAACAATTTCTTATTGCGTCTCTCAGACGAGTTTAACGCCGAGCGGGGCCGGGTCGGTGATGTCGTCCTGTTGTTGAGACAATATGGTCTTCTCAGGACGAACTCGGAAACGATGAAAGTGCTCCGCAGCCAGATCACGGCGAATCTCACAGCCAACTTTCTCTATAACTATAAAATTCTACGGATCAATCACGGTGACCCCAAGAAAGACTTGACCATGCCTTACTATCGGTTTTCCGATGCAAGCACCGAGTTGTGCAACGCCGTGCTTCAGTAAGAAGAGATATCAACCGGCATGATATATTTCCTCGAGATCGTTAAAAATGTCCAAAAAAGGAATTTTCGTTATGCAGGCGGATATTCTGAAGCGCTCCAGCGACGATGTTGTCTCAAAACATTCAGCTTTCTGCGAAATTATAGCACTCGGCTGCCGTCTCTAGAGAGCAAGGTTTAATTTGATGGAGCGTGTTCTTGCACCTAGGCCGTGGTTCGTCACATTATTGACTCGATAAACACGTCTTTTACCTGTTTTGGGTATCGTTTCTGTAACTGTGACCTGACATTGGATTTAAAATTCAGGATATTCTCGGTCGTTGGACGACCATTTTCCCACATTCTGAGTGCTAATAGATAGACCATCCCGTTGATTGTCAGCTTCTCGCCCTCAAGCACAGCTTTGGCCTTCATATCCTTAGCTTGGATGGCGATGCGGAGATTACCCACGACGAGTTGTCCCCGAATGTAAAGTGATATCCTGAAAGGGCCGACCGGTAGAACGTCGGGGCCGACCATGAAGCGGTAAAGTCGATCTTCGTTGAATTTTTTTGGTTTTTGCTTCTGCTCTTTTTTGTTCGGTTTGCGATCCTTGGTTGTCTGGTTCAGGTCTTCATCATTGTCCGACGCGGCGAAGGCTGGGTCGATGATGTGTGGGGTGATGAGCGCCACGGCGAAGACGATTAGAACAAATTTGAAAAACCGCGCCATGGTTTCGATCCTCGTTCCAATGCCACGATGAACGCTATTCGATGGTCACATCCGGTGCGCGCATCAGAACGCCATAGGACACGTCAACCCTCGGTAATTCCTGGACTATACGTTTAGCATACCCGATCAGTCGGATCAGGTCACCAATGCCATCGAGCAAAGCTAAAAAATCCCCCTTGGAGATCGAGTTCAGTACCTGGTCGAGAGGATTTCGTCTTCGCGGAAATACCTTCAGGGTTGTGGGTTGATCCCCTTCGAGGCCGGCGGATTGGCGAGCGAGCAATATTGCTTCCTCGAAGCCTCCCAGGACATCCACCAACCCCAGGCGATAGGCATCTTCTCCAGTCCAAATTCGCCCCCGCGCGGCTGCGTCCAACTCTGCCGGAGACAGTCGTCGGCGATCGGCGACCTTGGTGGTGAAATCCTGATAGATTTCGTCGAGAATGTCCGACAGGCGTTCGCGTTGCGCATCGCTGAATGGTTTGAGGGGTGAGTACATAGACGCGTTTGCACCGACCTTGACCTCGGCGCTTTCGGCTCCGTGGCGCGACAATAAATCACCAAAAGAAATCTTTCCCCCCAGGACGCCGATCGAACCGGTGATCGTCGCTGGTTGCGCCACCACGTGATCGGCGGCAAGGGAGATGAAATAACCTCCAGAAGCCGCAACATTACTCATGGATACAACCACCGGCAGGCCGTTCGACCGGGCCTGCTCAAGCGCCCGTAAAATGCTATCCGACGCGACATAACTGCCGCCAGGACTGTTGACCCGCAGCAGGATGGCCTTGACCAGTTTATCCTTTCGGGCTTCTTGGATTGACGCGATCAGTTTCTTCGCTGCCACTTTGTCTTTATCCCAAAAGGACCTTCCGCCACCACGAATAAGCTCACCATCCGCGGAAATGATCGCGATCCGAGGCTGCTCGTCTTCGGCTTCTTCGTCTTCCTTTTCGGCGCGCGCATCGGCGTAGCGCCGTAGTGTAACGAACGAGGCACCGGAACTGGCGGTCAAGACCATGGATTTGACCTCGTCCCAATAGGCAAGCTTATCGATTAGATTGTTCCGTTTGGCTTCCCTGGCCACCAGCGGCGCTGAGTTGATCATGGTCCGTACCGCTGAGGGACTAAGGTCCCTGCCCGTGGCGATCCCCGCGACCAGCTGGTCGAACATGGAGGTTATCGCGCGTTTATGGTTCGCCCGCACGGCTTGAGGCAGTGATTCCTCGGTTAAGGGAACGGCGGCTCCCTTGAACTCATGGCGCGCATGAATTTCGGCATGCACACCCTGTTCCTGGAGGAACCGGCCCAACAGTGGTGTGGTGATCGAGAGCCCGCGCAGATCAAGCAAACCCGATGGTTGCAATGACACGCTCTCGAACGCGGTCGCAAGATAGTAGGGTGCCGAGGCGCGTTGTCCCTCGAAGGTGTCAGTGAAAGCATGCGCAAATTTTCTTGCCGCTCTAAACCCAAGAACGGCGGCCCTAAGTTCCTGAGCATTGGCTAGACCAATTTCAGCGCCTGATAGGTCCATGACCATCCCTTTTACCTGGGCGTCGGAGGCAGCCGCGTCAATCGTTGTTACGAGGTCTAAAAGCGAAATTCGGCTGCGCCCGGGAATCAGACTTGCCAGCGGCGAAGTATCAGAAACCTCCACCAGCGGCCCCGCAATGCGGATCTTTAGAATAACCGCCTCAGGAAGATCTGGTAGTTTGGAAAGGCTTCCCGCAAACCAATATAATCCTGAGCCAATACCGGTGACCAACACCACCAAAAGCACGCCCAGGGTTGCGAAAAACCCTATTAGGTAACGCATTTAACCTGGCTCCCGTTTGGCATTTCTCTTAGAGGACTAGTTCGACCCACCGCCGCATTGGGCGGCATGGCGTAGAAGATGGTCGACGAGCACGCAGGCCATCATGGCCTCGCCAACTGGAACAGCCCGAATGCCTACGCAGGGATCGTGCCGGCCTTTGGTCATCACTTTGACCTCCGCGCCGAAACGATCGATCGAGCGCCGCGGCGTCAGGATCGAACTTGTTGGTTTGACGGCGAAACGGGCGACGACGGGTTGTCCAGTGGAGATGCCCCCCAAAATGCCGCCAGCTCGGTTGCCGAGGAACTTAGGCTTTCCGTCGACCATTTGCATCTCATCCGCTGCGTCCTCGCCGGCGATCGATGCCAGGCTGAACCCGTCGCCGATTTCAACACCCTTCACCGCGTTGATGGTCATCAGAGCGGCGGCCAGGTCACTGTCCAACTTGCCATAGACCGGCTCGCCAAGGCCGGGAGGTACGCCGTCGGCTACGACCTCGATCACCGCGCCGGCGGAAGATCCGGCCTTGCGCACGCCATCCAGATAGTCAGCCCAGCGATCCGCCATGTTCGCGTCAGGTGACCAGAAGGAATTGCGTTCGACCTCGTCCCAATTCCAGGCGTCGCGGTCAATTTTGTGCGGACCTATCTGAATCAACGCGCCGCGAAGCGAGAATGCGTTACCTAG
>JAPKDN010000181.1 GCA_028822575.1 Alphaproteobacteria bacterium
GCGCGCTGCATCGTTGGTGCGCATCCATTGTTGTTTGGGGTGATTAAGCATCGGTAAGCTCCCGTGGGGGTTAACGGTGCCTATCTATTAAGCTCAGATTTTTGCTGGCCGCATCAACGAAGTTCGATTTAGTCCTGAAAGGGTGGTTAAAGTAACAACCAAAAACCCAACCCACAGAAAATTCGCGTAGATTGAATTAATTGGCCGGTTATATGTGAAGGTTGACCTAGGTCCTTAGAGCCACGTTGCGGGTGTTTCGTATTTTACGCTGCCTTTCAGTATTGTCGGGCTGACCCCATTTTTAGTGTTACCGTTGGGGGCCAGGGGCAAAGCCTCTTGTCTGTTTAGTTTCAGCCGATTGATGTTATCGCGAAGATTTTCGGGTTTTGTTCACGCCTAGATCTAGGATTTGCTTCGTAACGTGTTCATCATCTTGATGATGCGTCAATATTTTATCCAGCCCGGGCTCTTTCGGGAGCATCGGTCTCCGTCGCCCAGCGGATCGTGATCGGTTGATCCGCAGCCACCTCGGCGCCACGATCGACTTCGCACCAAACAGCCTGAGGCTCAAGGTCCTGGGATACGATGCTGAAGCCTTAAAGCGTGATCCGGTCAACATTCATGCCATTAGTAGCAGCCATCCGAATTTGCCTGGCCTTGATCATCACGGAGGTGGAGATCAACGAGATCCTGGGGCGTTTGGAAGTCGCTATCGAACGCTCGGTCGCGGGGGCTCCACGAGATCTGGATTTCTCGACCTCAAGTTCGCTGGCCGTCCGCTCTCCAATCGCCACCGACTCCGATTGACATCTCAGAGCGCGGTGTAAAGTGCGTCGACCAGGGCGTTTAGGCGCGGACTGATCCCAGCGCCGGAATACATGTGGTTGGGCGCGTAGGCAAAACCCAGTCCGGCGTCCGGGTCGGCGAAACCGATCGCTCCGCCCGCGCCGGTATGGCCGAAGGACCGAGGGTTTGGCCCCATCGCCAGGTGGCCGGGCAATGCAAGCGCAAAACCCAGGGCCATGCGCCGCGTGTGACCAAGTAAAGCCTCGCTATCGTGCCATTGCTCGGTCGTTGCCTGAGCCAGTGCCTCTGTGTCAACGAACCGATGGCCGTCCAGCACGCCGCCAGCGGCCAGGCCATCAAACAGCCTTGCGACGCCGCGGGCGGTGCCGATGCCGTTGATCGAGGGGATTTCGGCGGCGCGAAAACGTTCGGTGTTGAAGTCGGCGTAGGGCACCTGCGCCATCGCCTGAACCATCAACGAGCCGGTCTTGCTCTGGTCAAACAATGTACCTGATGTCTCACCAAAAAACTCGGCGCACCGGTGGTGCTGTCTTGTTGGCAAACCAATCCAATATTCGATGCCAGCGGGTCCACAAAGTTCTTCGTCAAGGAACGCGCCAACCGATTTTCCAGTAGTCCGCCTGATCAGCTCCCCGACCAGATAGCCAAGGGTAACAGAATGATAGGCGCGTTTGGTTCCGGGTAGCCATTGTGGCGCCTCGGCGGCTAGGGCGGTGGTCATGGCCTCCCAGTCATAGGCAGCGCCCTCCGGCATCGCCTGGGTGATCGCCGGCAGCCCGGCGCGGTGGTCGAGGAGCCAGCGTACCGGAATGTCTGCCTTGCCGGCGGTGGCGAATTCCGGCCAATAGCGTGCCACCGGCTGGTCCCAGTCGAGGAGATCGCGTCCGACCGCCATCGCGGCGCAGGTGGCGGTCACCGCCTTGGCCACGGACATCATGCAAACCAGAGTGTCCTCGGCCCAGGGGCGCGCGCGCGCCTGATCGGCGAACCCGCCCCAGAGGTCAATCACCGGCTTGCCCGCCAAGCTCACGGCGACCGCGGCGCCAACTTCATCGCGGCCGCGAAAATTTTCGATGAAGGCCTCGCGAACTCCCCCAAACCGGGCCTCGCAATGGCCGCCGATGGGTGGGGCCTGCGTCATTGGCTTTCCCCGCTTTGGGTATCTTGACCGATCACCTTGATCAGCGATGGCCAATAGGCATCGCCATGACCCGCCGCCAAGGTCTTCTCAAGTAAGGCGTGAGTCACATCCATGCCATCCAAGGTCAAACCGAGTTGGTCCTTCAAGGCCATGACATAGCCGAGATCCTTCAGCATATAGCGCGTTGGAAATGTGCCCTCTGGAAAATTTCCAGGCAACAACGCGGTCATGCCGTGCTGGCGAAGCGCGAAACTGTCGCAGCCGTGCTGAAACGCCTGGAACAGCCGGGCGCCATCCAGGCCAGCCGTGCGGCCAAGCGACAGCGCCTCGGCCAGGGCCACGACGGATTGCGCGATCACCATATTCAGGAGCAGTTTGGTTGCGGTACCGCTCCCGCTGGCGCCGCAATACAGGACCGCTTCGGCCATGTGTTGGAGGAGCGGCGACACTTGGGCGAACACCGCGTCGTCGGCTCCGACCATTACGCTGATTTTCCGATCACCGACGGATTGCGCGGTACCGGCGACCGGCGCGTCGACATAGGCCGCGCCTTTGGCCGCGAAGGCGACGGCGATCTCTTGGCTGGCGCTTACTGGAATTGTACTGCAATCAACGATGACCTGGCCTGATCGCGCGTTGTCCAACAACCCCGCGGCGCCAAGGCAAACAGCGCGAACCTCGACCTCTCCAGGTAGTGACAGGAATATCGTGTCGCACGGGAGCGCAATCCGCCCAACATCTTCCCCCACTTCCACGTTCGCGCCGACACGCGCGGCGCTGGCATCCGCGCTGGCGTCATGGACGATTACGCCGTGCCCGGATCCTTCAGCTAAATTCTGACACATTGGGCCGCCCATGACGCCCAAGCCGATAAATCCCAATTTGGTCCGGTCGCTCTGGGATTGTGTCATCCTTCAACCCGGCGTTCCATTTTCTCGCGCATATGTGCGCCAGCCATGATCGGCAGATATTTTGGTGGGTTATCGGGTCCCTGGCAGGTTTCCAGGCAGGTAATCTCCGCGTCGTAATTGGGATGCAGAAAATAGGCAATAGTCTGGCGCCGGCTTTCGCCGCGCAACTCAACGGGGGGATTGACAACGCGATGCACGGTGGATTTCCAACGATCGTTGGTCCAACGCTGCATCATGTCGCCAAGATTGACCACCAGCTGTCCAGGTTTGGCAGACATGTCCAGCCAAGCGCCGTCGGGCATCAAGACCTGTAAGCCTCCAGGCGCGTCATTGAAGGCAAGGATCGTCAGGCTACCAAAATCGGTATGCGCGCCACAGCGAATTTGACCGGGCAGAGGATCGCCGTCGGCGACCGGGTAGTGGTTCGACGGACAGCTATTAAAGTGATCGTCAATTTTGTCATCGAAAAACCCCTCTGGTAACGCCAAGGCGTCGGCGAAAACCCGCATCAATTGGGCGGCCAGAACTTCCATCGCCTGGTAAAATTCGGTGAACACCTCGCGATAGGCCACCGGCTGTTCCGGCCAGATATTCTCGGAGTAAAACACCGCCGCTCCGGGCGTGCTCGCGGCTGGGCCGGCGCGGGACGTCAGCGGGCCAACGTAGAACTGCTCGCGCAGATCCGGTGGGGTTTCCTGGCCCAGGGTGCGGGCCAGGTTTCGCGTCGCCAGGGCGTGATAGCCTCTTGGGGCCACGCCGTTGGCGGGCTTGCTGAGGCCTTTTTGTTCGCTCGGAAGATCGAAAAACGCTCGCGAGACCGAAAATGCTTGGTTGATAAGGGATTGCGGAATGCCGTGGTTCGAAATGACAAGGAAGCCGATGTTCTCACAAGCCCAATCGACCTGCTCGGCGATCCGCTGCCTCGCCGCCGTGTTACCCGACCAATAGGGGCTAAGATCAATAACTGGAATCGTGTTGCTTGCCATGGGTCAGGCGTTCCTTTTGCTGGGCGGCATATAACGTCGTAGTATAAGTCGAAACTGGCTTGTCAATCGAGTCCCCAGGCGCCAAAATCTCTAGAATTGGCGATCTACGATCGCTGTCGAACCGGTTGATGAGAAATTTCAACCTGTTCGCGGTTCGGTCGAAGATTTCGGTTACCCCATTGATGAAGCTATCATTTGTTAGATCGAAGCGGGGTGACGCTCCAACGGGACAAGGTCGAAGCAGTAGCGCGAACACCACTGGATGGACCCAACTGATTGCCATTGGGAATGCCGGATGATTATCTAAAAACCAATGTGGTCACATTGGCCTGCTTGGATTGAGTGGTCCAGGCTAGCGGGGTAGTCGCCCGGATCGAAGTGGCCATAGTGTCAGGTATCAGGTTTTAGCCTGGGTTCTTGTGTCCGCTTCTGGCACTCAAGCGAACTTCAGTCTCAGACCAACGATGTCCGACCATCCGCGCGAAGGCGACATTGTGATCGGCACCGTGTTGGTCTCAAAATGACCCGGAGCGGGCTCTCTCTTTTTTTCGGTGTCCGTGGCGCGCGGCGGCCAATTGCTTTAAGTTGAGCGACTGAACGGCACGCGGATGCGGTGTTGCCAAGCTAGGCTGGGGGTGACGATGGCGAGCTACGAAAGTGATAAGGCGGCGGAGATACATCGCCACATCCATAGCGACGTACCTTCGGACCCAGCGCTGCGCGTCAAGGCGCTGGAGAGCCTGCTGGTCGAGCGCGGCATGGTCGCGCCGGAGACGCTGGATGCCTGGGTCGAGGCCTATTCCGAGCATATCGGTCCCAAGCGCGGCGCCCAGGTGGTGGCGCGCGCCTGGCGCGACGAGGACTTCCACGAACGTCTACTGGCGGATGCGGCCACGGCAATAGAGGAGTTCGGCTTCGAGGGGGCGGCGACTGGCCACCTGAAGGCGGTGGAGAATACGGACGAGACCCACCATCTGGTCGTCTGTACGCTTTGTTCTTGCTACCCCTTCTCCATTCTTGGCATGTCGCCGGCTTGGTACAAATCGACTGAATACCGGGCCCGTGCCGTCCGCGAGCCCCGCAAGGTGCTCGCCGAGTTCGGCGTTGAGCTGGATCGGGGCGTGGCCGTGCGCGTGTGGGATAGCACCGCCGAATTGCGCTATCTCGTGATCCCTCAGCGCCCCGCCGGAACCAATAATTGGGACGAGGAAGCACTGGCCGTGATCGTCAGTCGCAATTCGATGATTGGCACCGACCGAGATCTTGATACTGGAGGGATCTGATGGACGGCACCCACGATCTCGGCGGCAAAGAAGGTTTTGGACCGATCCCCATCGGTACGGACGACAACCCGTTCCACCATGACTGGGAAGCCCGCATGTGGGCCATCGCGCGTTCGGGTGCGCGCGGTCCCGGCGTGACCATAGACTGGTTCCGCCATGGCTTGGAATGCATGGTGCCGTCCGATTATCTCTCCTATCGTTACTTCCAAAAGTGGTGCGCCAACCACTTCATGCTTTTAATCGACAACGGCACCTTCTCACTCGAGGAGGTGATGAATGGCCATACCGACAGACGCGGCGAGCCCGTGCGCGCGTTAACGGTGGAGGATGTACTCCAGGCCAACCGTACCTCGCAGGTAAGCTTCGAGGTCGAATTCGAGACGGTCCCACGCTTCAGCATCGGAGATAGCATTGTCACGCAACGGCACATAATCTCCGATCACACTCGGTTGCCGCTATACGCGCGCGGGGTGCCGGGCGAGATCATCGCTCATCACGGCGCTCACCTGCTTCCCGACAAGGGTGCAAAAGGCGTGCACGAGGGAGAGCACCTCTACACGGTCGAGTTCTCGGCCCCTGCGCTTTGGGGCGAGGGCGCCGACCTGCGTGACAGCGTCATCCTCGACTTGTGGGAAAGCTATCTTGTTCCGACCTGAGGACCCGCTGGCGCCGCGCGAGCCGATGTTCAAGGAACCATGGCACGCTCAGGCCCTAGCGCTAGCCGACAGCCTTGTGCGTGCTGAGGCCTTCACGGCAACGGAATGGGCAGAGGCGTTGGGTGTGGCGCTGAAGGTGGCGGAAGCGCAAGCATTGCCGGACGATACTGAGACCTACTACACGGCGGTGGTCGCGGCCCTTGAAACCCTGAGCGAGAGTCATTCCGGTATAAGCGGAGCGGAGCGCAAGAGACGCTGCGATGCGTGGGAGCAGGCTTACCTATCGACACCACACGGCCAGCCGGTCACGCTTGCCGATTGATTATCATGAAAAGCCGAAGCCCTTCGACGCGGTACTCTTCTACGGGGAAGCCATATGAACCGCCCCGCAGTCGCACTGTTGCCTCCTGGCATAACAGCGACCAATGGGCTTCAATCGGAGAAGTCGCAAAATCACTTGATGGTGGACATTGGTCGTGTGGTGCTCAAGGTCTCAAGGTGACCCGAATCGGTCTTAGCGTTCAGTGCTCAACAAGCTTGTAATAAGCCCAAGAAATGCGGCACCAGCAATTTTGTTGATTATAGATTAAGCCCTCGATGGCTTCCTCGTTTACTCCGCGACTAACCCAGAAAACCAGGCTATGGAGCCAAATACCATTAGCGTTACCATTATGAACAATGCTCCAAAAATAATGATCTGCCAAGTCATGGTCCCGTTTTTCGGTTCTGCAAATTGTGGAAGAAAAGCTAGAAAGAAAATGGCAACCTTTGGATTGGTAATGTTTACAATTATGCCACGGGCGTGCAGGTCGCCTCCTGAGGCTGATACGCCATTACTATTTGCCTCTATGTTGGCTTTCGAACGAAACGCTGACTAAGTCAAATAAACAACATAATCGGCCCCAATGATTTTCAATGCTGTGAACGCAGCTGCTGACGAAGCGAATATAGCTGCTACTCC
>JAPKDN010000182.1 GCA_028822575.1 Alphaproteobacteria bacterium
GCCTCGGCGAGCGCGATCAGGACCCCGCGGGTGATACCGCTCAGGATTTGCTTGCCTATTTGACGGGTAACGAGTTCTCCATCGGGCGTGACTATCCAAGCATTTGTCGACGTACCTTCGGTAACCAACCCCTCCTCCGTTACCTGCCAGGCTTCATAAGCGCCGGCCTCCCGGGCTTGCTGCTTACCTAACACGTTCGGCAGAAGTGAAACCGATTTGATATCGCACCGTGACCAACGAATATCGGGAATGGTCAGTACGGCGACGCCCTCCTCGGCCTTCGCTAGATCAGGCATGGCGAGGCGCCGCGCAGTCATGACCAACGATGGCTTGGTATTTTTTGGGAATGGGTGGTCACGTCGCGCGACGCCGCGAGTAGCTTGGATATAAACAATACCATCATTCAGGCGGTTGCGGCGGACCATCTCCCGCATGACCTGTCGAAGCGGTGCGCGCGGCATCGGCCGCGAGATCCGAAGTTCGGACAAGGATCGGTCGAGGCGGTCGAGGTGCAGCTCCTCGTCGACCATGTGACTGCGGTGCACCAGCACAACTTCGTATACGCCGTCGGCGAACTGATAGCCTCTATCCTCGATATGCACGCCGGCTGCGGCATGGGGCACGTAGCGGCCGTTTACATAAGCAATTCTGGACATGGTCGTATTTCCGGTTTTGACGGTCGGTTGCGCGGACAGTGGAGCCATGACTTAAAAAAAGTCAAGCCGCACCGAGAACAGTTTTTCGACCTTTTTCACGGCCTCGTAAGTCGCAAACAACACGACCCGGTCCTGGGCATTAATAACCGTGGCACCGCGCGGGACGATAACCTTGCCGTCGCGTAATACCGCGCCGATGATCACCCCGCTCGGTAGTCGCGCCTCACGCAAGGGCTTGCCAACCAGGGGCGAGGTCTCAAGCGCCTCGGCTTCGATTACTTCGCCAAAATCCTCGCGCACCGAATAAATTCCACGAATTCTTCCTCGCCGCACATGTTGAAGAATCGAGGAGACGGTGATGACCCTGGGATTGACGACAGCATCGATACCCAAGGTCGTGATCAACTGGCCATAGGAATTTTTGTTGATCAGTGTGACGGTCCGCTTGGCGCCGGCCCGTTTGGCCAATAATGATCCGATGATGTTCACCTCGTCATCGTTTGACACCGCGACGAAGGTTTCTGTTTCCGAGACGTTGGCTTCCTCCAGGATTTCAGGGTCTAGGACATTACCGTTCAGGACCATCGTGTGATCAAGGGACTGGGCGACGTATTTCGCACGCGCCTTGTCGAATTCGATGACCTTTGCCCTTACGCCCGCGTGCTCAAGCTCTATTTCCTCAGCCAGGGTTAAGCCGATATTACCGCCACCCGCGATAATGACGCTGCCACCTTCGGCTTCCTCGTGACCAAAAGCGGCCATGGCTCTTCCAAGATGGTCGACGTCGCAGACGAAATAAACGAGATCGCCCGACAGCATTTGGTCATCAGATTTGGGGACGATGCCCTTGTCGTTTCTGATGATTCCAACGACGACGATGTTGAGCTCTGGAAACAACTGGGTAAGCTGACGCATTGGCGTGTTGATGATCGGACAATCATCGTCGCAGCGCACGCCGACAACTCGGATCTTACCATCCCCCATGGGCACCACATCGAAGGCGCCTGGAACTTGCAAACGGCGTCCAATCGCCCGTGCCACCTCGCGTTCAGGCGAGATGATAACGTCGATTGGCATGTTGTCCCGGCTATATAGATCGCCCCAAATCGGCTTTAGGTACTCCTGTTGACGAATCCGCGCTATTTTGGTCGGTATATCGAACAGCGAATGGCCGACCTGGCAGGCGACCATATTGACCTCATCTGAGAAGGTCACGGCGATCAGCATATCCGCCTCGCGGGCGCCGGCCTGCTGAAGGATATTGGGCTGAGAGGCCAAGCCCTGGATGCTTCGTACGTCCAGGGTTTCGCCAATCTTGCGCACCAATGAGGCGTCCTGGTCGATGACCGTGACGTCGTTATTCTCACTCGCCAAATGTTGCGCAATACTGGTGCCTACCTGCCCAGCGCCGCAAATCACCACTTTCATCGCGCGGTATCAGCCGGTTTTGACCGGCCGCTCCCCTTGAGTAACACCCAACGACTTGAGCTTTCGGTGCAACGCTGAGCGTTCCATGCCGACGAAGCTGGCGGTCCTTGAAATATTGCCGCCAAAGCGATTGACTTGGGCCAATAGATATTCCCGTTCAAAGGTTTCCCGAGCATTGCGCAAAGGCATACCCATGATCTCCACCCCTCGGTCGAGTTGCAGTGTCGTCGGCGCAACAGAGACAATCTCCGGCGGCAGCATGTCGGCGCGAACCAGATCACGCGACGTTCCCGGCGCCATGATTAAGAGCCAGTCGATCACGTTGCGCAACTGCCGAACAGTCCCCGGCCAGTCATAGGCCTGAAGTGCCGCCAAGGCGTCCTCACAGATTTCCCGGAGCGGCATACCAGACATTTCAGCGGATTGGCGCAGGAAAAATCTAGTCAATATTGGTATATCCTCCCGCCGCTCGCGCAGCGCCGGGACCCGCACCGGGACCACGTTCAATCGATAGAACAGATCTTCGCGAAAGCGCCCGGCCGATATTTCCCTTTGAAGGTCACGATTGGTCGAGGCGATCACCCGCACATCGACCGAGACTTCGGTCTTACCGCCAACCCGGCGAAACCGCTGTTCCTGAAGAACACGGACAATCTTGCCTTGGGTTTCGAGAGGCATGTCCGCTACTTCGTCGAGGAACAAAGTGCCCTTATGGGCTCGCTCGAATACGCCAACGGTACTAATGCCGCTGGAATGTTCCGCCAAAGCAGCGGTTCCAAACAACTCGGTTTCAAGTCGCTCGGGATTAAGCGTGGCGCAGTTCAAGACGATCATGGGACCATCCATGCGACCAGAACGAGTGTGGATCATCCCCGCCACGACTTCCTTGCCGGCGCCAGCGGGACCGGTAATCAACACCCGACTATTGGTTGGCGCTACTTTTTCGATGGCGGATCGAACTTGACCAAGGCCTTGCGAGCCGCCGATAAGCTCGTTGGCGGAGCCAGCCTTGCGAAGAAGTTCGGTGTTTTCACGCTTAAGCCTCGCCACCTCGACCGCTCGCCGGACCAGCAAAAGCAAGCGGTCCGCCTTGAAGGGCTTCTCTATAAAATCATAGGCACCACGTTTGATCGCGTTAACAGCAGTTTTTATGGTCCCGTGCCCACTTATCATGATGACCGGCAGACTGGCATGGGCCTGTTTAACCCGATCCAGGATTTCTAATCCGTCGATGGTGCTGTTTTGCAACCAGATATCCAAAATCAGCAATCCAGGCACCCGGTCATTTACCTTGGCTAGAGCCTCGTCGGCATCCGCCGCCTGTCGGGTATCATACCCTTCATCCTCAAGAATTCCAGCGATCAGCGCGCGAATATCGTCTTCGTCGTCGACGATCAGGATATCGCTAGCCACCGGCATTCGCCTCTGGGTCACTCTCGTAGTTCATCGCGGTTGTTTCTCCCTCGATCCTCTCCGCCGCTGTCGGAAACTCCAGGACCGCTTCGGCACCGACGCCTTCTCTATCTAGTATTCGGATCTCACCTTTATGATCTTCCATGATTTTGCGCACGATAGCCAGTCCAAGTCCGGTTCCTTTTTCTCTCGTGGTTACATATGGCTCCGTTAACCGATGACGATCCAAGGCGGGCAAGCCGCGGCCATTATCGGAAATCACGATAGAGATTTTCTGTGGTTCAAGGTTGACCCGTATCTCGATTTTTCCAGGTGAAACGTGCTCGTTGATTTCCCGCGCCTCTATCGAATCGGCGGCGTTCTGAAGCAGATTAGTGACTGCCTGGCGAACCTGACGAGCATCGCAAAGCAGCGGTATTTCCTCCCCAGGCAGTACCAGGTCAAAGTTTATATCTGGATGCGCTGTATCCTGGAGCGAGGTTTGCTCCCTCAAAAGCGTTACAAGATCCGCCATTTGAAGGACCGCGTCGGGCAGTCGCGCGAACTCGGAGAACTCGTCTACCATGCGTCCGATATCCTCGACTTGCCTCACTATGGTCTCGGTTAAGGCCTCGAAAGTATCTGGGTCCTGGTCAATTTGCCGAAGGTATTTGCGTTTCAAGCGCTCGGCGGACAACTGGATGGGCGTCAGCGGGTTTTTGATCTCATGCGCGATCCGCCTCGCCACGTCGGCCCAAGCCGCCTTGCGTTGAGCGGATTGCAACTCCGAGATGTCGTCGAAGGTCACAACGAAACCTGAAACCACGCCCTCAGCGCGTTGCGCGGATACCCGGGCCAACAGCGTGATACGGCGGTCGCCGCGCGCTAATTCAATCTGCCCTTCGGCACGCCTGGATGGGTGCCGAAGGGCTATGTCTAACAGGTCCGTCATTTCCGGCAACACATCGCCAAGTTGGCAGTCCGCTAAATTGATCAGCGCGACCTCCAGCAATTGCGCGGCCGATTGATTTGGAAGATTAATCCGTCCGTTGGCGTCCAAACCGATCACCCCTGCGGAAACCCCGCCAAGAACTGCTTCGGTGAACCGCCGTCGCTTATCTTCCTGCCGATGTGCGTCGATCAGGTCATCGCGCTGAGCCGACAATTGCCGTGTCATCCGGTTGAACGCCCGGCTAAGCGTGCCCAGTTCGCTGATCTCCCCGCCCTCGCCCACTCGGGCCGTGAGGTCTCCAGCGCTGACTTTCTCTGCGGCACCAATGAGTTCGCTGATCGGTCGCGCCAATCGGGTCGCTAAGTTCAAACCGACCCAGATCGCGGTGAACAGGAGCAATAGCGAGACCACCGCGAAAATCATCGCGAAGGTAATTTGAATATCAAAGCGCCGCCCTTCTAATTCGCTGTATTGGGCGACTGCCTGTTTGGTTCGGTCGATATAGGCTAGGATCTCCGGATCCACGTATCGACCAAGATAGAGGTAGGCATCAACGAAACCTTCCAGGCGAACGATCGCGCGGATCCGGTCGACATCGCTTGTCAGGGTCGCCACCTCACCTGCCCGGGCCCGGCGGTAAGCATCTTCGGGGAAAGGTTCGAAATCAAAGGTCAGACTGAGGCCAGTGCGGGCCAAAACCTTGCCCGACGCCTCGAATACGACTGCCTCGCTAATGTTTCTAATGGCGGCCTGGGCGCGAAGGACTTGGGCAAGGCGATTAGGCCGGGACATCAAGATAGCCGCATCTCTGTTCAAATCCTTCGCCATTGCCAGGGCGTCACCGAGAATGTTGCGGCGATGCTCCTCCAGATACGCTTCGGCCACGGCCTCTGAGCCCCGGACGGCGGTCCCGATCCTCTCGCTGAACCAGGAGCGAATGCCAAAATCAAATAACAGAACCGAAAACACCACCACGACAATCGTTGGCGTTACCGCCACCACGCTGAATAGCAAGACCAAGCGACCATGGAGTCGCGAGCCAGCGAGACCCTGTCGTCGTTCGACCCAAAGATTGACCAATCTGTGCGCCACGAGCGTGCCTAGGACGAGTAGCAAGGAGAGATTGAGGTACAGCAGGCTCAGCACTACCTCGGGATTGGGCCCGGCCGGCCCGGCATTCGCGAAGGTCATGTAACTTCCGACCCCCGACGCGATGGCCAGTAAGGTCAGGGCATAAGCGGATTTCCTAAGAAAACCAATACGGCGCGCCCAATCACGAAGCGCCATCCATCGATCGCCAATTGCCGAGGACGAGTTCGCAACCTCATCGTCGGCGCCTCGAGCGACAGGACCCAAGGTGAGATCAAGCCCGACATCGATCGCGGAATCGGCGGCGCCAAGCGTGGCGACCGGCTCTTCCTGGCCCTTCCCCGGAAGCACCGAGTCGGTCATATCGTCTCCGGTTCCGTTCGCGGATCACTAGCTTTCATCTGGGCAATTCACCACGCCGCCAAGTCATATTTTAAGCCGCGCACCACGGGGATGTCCAACTCGCGAATCTTCTTTCTCAAGGTGTTGCGGTTTAGTCCAAGCATGGCCGCCGCACGCAATTGATTACCGTTGGTCGCGAGCAGGGATTGGGAGATCAGCGGACGCTCAACCTCTCGGATAATCCTGTCATAAAGCCCCGCCGCCGGTAATTCATCCTCGTGGGCCTCGAAGTAGTCATGAAGGTGCCGTTCCACGGCCTCGGATAAATTCTCGGATCGCGCTTGACCTTCGGTAAAGCGCTGATCGTTTCGCTCGACCAACTCTTGTCCTATCGCCTCGGCGCCGACGATCTCTTCGGAATAAAGCGCAGCAAGGCGCTTCACTAAATTTTCCAGCTCGCGAACATTCCCAGGCCAGGGGTGTGCCATCAAAGCCTTCATTCCTGACGCGTCGATGGTCTTAGCCGGCAAACCGACGGTGATCGCCTTCTGCAAGAAATGATGTGCGAGATCTGGTATGTCCTCGCGGCGCTCACGCAGGGCCGGCAAGCGAATCGGAACGACGTTCAAGCGGTAGAACAAGTCTTCTCGGAACAAACCCTGGCGAATGAGCTGGCGCAGATCCCGATGAGTGGCAGCAATGATCCGAACATTGGCTTGAACCGGTTTACGCCCGCCGACGCTAGTATACTCGCCTTCCTGCAAAACCCGAAGCAACCGGGTTTGGGCCTCCAGGGGCATGTCGCCTATCTCGTCCAGGAATAACGTACCCCGGCGCGCTTGTTCAAACCGACCTGTGGC
>JAPKDN010000183.1 GCA_028822575.1 Alphaproteobacteria bacterium
AGGTTGCCATGCCGGGAAGTTTGTTCGAGAAAATACTGGGTCTGATTGATGATCTACGCCGAAGACCTGTTCCGGTGTAGACCGGGGAAATCAACGGCAGTATGAAAATGACAGGAGAGGTGCGTCTGGATGGCAAAAAATATCGAAAAAGGGGCATTCAGAACGCCGCCAAGGCATCAAAACCATAGACGTTGGGTGTTCGGCGAAGGTGATCATTCTAAAAGGAGTGCGATCATGTATGATTGTGTCGAATTTGATGACTATCCGGGAAATATATGTTTAGACATGTCGGATATAGCGAGGAGTGTCACCATGGAAATCGAGGTCGCGGGCGAGATGTTACCCATGCGCGAAGGCTTGGCCCGCGAGGTCGGGGGCGCCTGGGCGCGGTTGGCGCAACCGGGCACCTGGTGGACCGGGGCGGAGCGGCTGGCGATTGCGGGGGAAGCGCGCCGCGCCCAGGCCTGCGGTCTTTGCCGGCGGCGCAAGGCGGCCTTGTCGCCCTACACCGTTGAGGGCGAGCACGATGGGGCAGGCGATTTGGCCCCGGCGGCGGTGGAGGCGACCCATCGTTTGGTGACCGATGCGGGGCGGATTACGGAACGCTGGATCCAGTCCCTGCTTGCCGGCAGTGAAATGCCAGCACTGGAAGAGACCGGGTATGTGGAGATCGTGGGCGTCATCGCCATGATAACGGCGCTGGATGTCCTGCATCAGGCGCTGGGCCTGCCCCTGCGCGATCTGCCGGCGCCTCTTGCCGGCCCACCTAGCCGCCGCCGTCCCGAAGGCGCGCAGCGCAACCTGGCCTGGGTATTGACCCTGGCGCCGGAAGACGTAGGCCCGGACGATCCCAATCCCTATCCGGTGCATGGTGACAAGAATATCCATCGTGGCTTGAGCCTGGTGCCCCAAGAGGTGTTTAATTTTTTTGATCTTGATGTAGAGCTTTATTTGCAGGATCACGAGATCAGGGATTTCGCCCACGAATTCCGCGCCATCAGCCATGCTCAGATAGAGCTGATCGCCGGGCGAACTTCCGCACTCAACGGGTGTTATTATTGAACCACCTCCCATTCAGCCCTGCTCCGTGAGAGCGGTAACAATTCTGGTGATACTTACGACCTCTCGGCCATCATGACGGCGGATGGTGCCGGCAGCGTGCCCCATGGCCAAATCCTGATCGATCTGGTGGAGGCCGTGCACGGTGGCGGGCGCGCCGCCATGGCGGCGGCGCGCCGGGCAGTGCGGGCAAGCCTGGGCGATGCCGCCTTTGTCGATGCCTGCGCCACCATTGCTTCTTTCTGCGCGGTGGTGAAAATCGCCGACGGCACTGGTATCCCGCTGGAGGACTACAAGGAAGAAGCGACCCGCGAACTGCGGCGGGAATTGGCGATCAACAGTTTTCAAAACTAGCGATAATTTAGCGACCGGTCTCGCCGTCATGATAACCTGATGCGACCTTGTCAAGGTTGAGGGCGGGCCATCTTGGAGACGCCCATTAAAACGTTCACGCATGTCGACGGGGACCCCGCCAACGACCCAATGCTCGACATGCTGCGTGATTGCCTGTGTCGCCAGATAACCTTCGATGAAGATCTCGAAGACGTCCCCGCGATCCTTCTCCTCAAAGATGTCGTTCACACGGGATTCAAATTCCGAAAAGGTCCGCAGATCAGACCTAAAAATAGAAATTCCTACTCCCCGTTCGGTTGCTCAGACTGCGAGTTCATAGAGTTCGGTTCGCACTGCCTCCAGGACGGTCTCACCGGTCTGTCTCCTCGTCACATCCCTCAAGCGAGCGACGCAACGTTTCGGCGCGCTACTGGGACGCGCGTCCAGAATTTCGCTCTCTACCGTGATGGTGTCGCCGGGATAGACCGCGCTAGTGAAGCGCACGCTTTCGAAGCCGAGCAGGGCGATGAGTCGAAATCCGTGCTCGGCCATGAGACTCCGGACGCCGCTAGTATTCGCCAGCCCGATGGTCGTGCTCAGGACACACACGCCTGGTAGGATCCGTTCGCCGAACGAGGTCGATTGCATGTGCTCGCTATCAGCATGGATAGGGCCAATCGTCCAGTTCAGGTTGACGAGCATGCTAAAGTCACCCTCGCCGATCGTCCGGCCAATGCTCGAGCGCTTTTCCTTGTACGAGATTGCTTCGAGTAGCTCTTTCACATCCGTCTCCCTTTTGTGCAGTTGTGGCTCTGTCCGGCGATTTCGCCCTATTTAGTGACCAAAGGTAACCGTCCGGTGACGCCGCCCTACCGCACGACGGATGTCCTAGTTACGCTGAAGCCTCAGCGTAACGCCATGGCATGAGTTCGTCGAGCTTGGGGATTTTATGCTCGGCGCTGCGGTCACGAACCTCGCTGAGCCAGGCTCGTGGGTCGACGCCGATTAATTCTGCCGTTTCGAACAGCGTGTAGGCGTTGTAGCTGGGAAACGATTTTCTGTTATGGCCATAAGCTGCTGCCATGAGCACCCATCAATTGAGTCCGCTATATGCGTCAACAGCGGAGATTGAAATCCCGTGCACAACAATAGCGCAAAGCGCCCACCCATATTATAATTCGATTATTCTAGAAATAAAGATGACACATGATCAATTGGATAGAAATCGAGCGTCGCGTCAGGACCAACGGCCAACTTATGCTCTCAACAGTGGTTTCCTCCCAGCCCCGCGGAACCTTATCCAGTGGCAGGGTATCGCAGGAATTGTTGGAGGATCGGTGATGGCGAACCTAATCCCAAAATAAAACGCCTTTGCGCTCGCCTATGTCGAGACCGGCAACGCGTCGGAAGCGTATCGCCGCGCCTACAACACCAAAAACATGAAGCCGGAAAAGGTGAACCGGAGCGCCACCGCCGACTAACCTATTAAGATTACGTCGAAGGCCGATCAATGACCAAGCATAACCGAAAAAAACCAGCCCCAAATACATTGGTCGCAAGGGAATACGAGCCAACGCCACAAGATCGAACGGCGGCCAAGGTCTATGCCGGACGGGAAAACGATTTGCTCCCGCTAACTCCGTTGAAAATTCAGGAGGTTGAAGGCGGCATTAAAATCACGACTAATCATCCGGAACCACAATACGCCAAAATGAAACTGGCAAATGCTCTCGCATCCACGGACAACGCGTTTATCGATGGCATAATGAAGCAGATAATTAGCGTTGGCTCTCATGGCAAAGGCATTAATGAAGACAGAGTAAATTTCATGGTGTCGGTGATCAACGGCGTTAAGCCGAAGAATCAATTGGAGACGATGCTCGCAGCGCAAATGGCGGCGGTCCACAACGTGACGGTGATCTATGCTAGACGTCTCACTATCGCAGATACGTTTATGGAAGCCGAGGCAGCAGAGCGTTCGTTCAACAAGCTGGCGCGAACCTTCACGACGCAGATGGAAGCCTTAAAACGCTATCGCACCGGTGGCGAGCAGAAGGTCACGGTCCAGCACGTTGACGTCCAGGACGGTGGTCAGGCGATTGTCGGCAATGTCCAGGGGATGGGGGACTGGCAAAGAAAGCGGAGCTAACCTCATGAACGCGCGTTATCCCTTCCAAACGTCACCACGTTGTACGGCTATGTCGAAGAGGACACGCAAGCCTTGCAAGGCACCCGCTACGAGGATGGACTGTCTGTCGGTTTCACGGGGCTGGTGGCGGTGCGCCGAAAGGCAAGCGGAATAATGCGTACAGGCATGGGGAATTTACTGTTGAGGCGGTAGAAGAACGCCGTCAGGTTCATGAATTTTTGCGTCAGGCGCGAGAAACCCTTGCCGTAATTTCGTGAGTTGCCGCTGCGGTCCATGGTCGTCGTGGAAATAAAGAAGGAAAATTCCTAATCCGGTCGGGCGGCGATGGTCTTGCAGTTCCCACTTTCAGAAATCTAAAATTCGATGAAATTCATTTGAACGGTTTTGGGCCAATAACGCCGCCGCCCGTCGAGTTCTGCTATCGGTCAAACCGGAAGTGAATTTATAACGACGGATAGTCCGAAAATGGCCATTAGCAGTCATATTGTCTTTAATGCATTAGGGTCTGCTATATTTACCTGAGCCAAAGGGCCTATGAATTAGGCTCGGCAAAATTTGATGAAGGAATGGTTATTTCTCGCCTTTCCCAGCTCCCCGATGTGAAAATCGGCCGCCTTCTGCAAAGAAATACTTTCACTGCGACCGACCCGAAAACCACGAATTTGCTGAATTTTCCGATAAATGCCACCGTCGGAGACGTATTGCGCGTGATCACCGACAAGGATGGTATCGCGATCTGTTTTAGGTCAAACCAAACACCATGGTGATTTCGTCAGTCTGAAATTTGATATAGAGGAACCCACGAAATGACACATTGCCCTAAAGGCGATAAGCGCTTTACGATTGGCGTTGTCGCAGACACCCACGTGAATGAGAAGGAGGATTTTTCTGCCTCTCCTTATCCGGCGAATGCTGAAGCGAACCCGCGCGCCCGCTATATTTTCAGCCAAATGGAACAAGCCAAGCCGGAATTCATCGTGCATTTGGGCGATATGGTAAACCCGGTCCCAGAACTACCGAGTTACAATGAGGCTGCAGAAAATTTTAATAATATCGCCAACGAGTTGAATAGACCGCTCTATCTCGTGCCCGGAAACCACGACATTGGCGACAAACCGGTCAGTTGGATGCCTGCTGGTAGGGTAAATGAAGAATATATCACGCTTTATGAGAAATATTTCGGCAAACATTATTTTTCTTATGATCATCTGGAGTGCCATTTCATCATCATTAATGCGCCTTTGATTAACGTTGGTGGCGACGTTGAAGAAGAACAGGCGCGATGGCTTGAGGCGGACCTAGCTCAGAACGCTGATAAGCGTATTTTCATGTTCAGCCATTATCCAATTTATGTTTCTGATCCGGAAGAACCGGAAACTTATGATAATATTGGTGAACCGGGCCGCAGCTGGCTGTTGGAATTGATCCATCGCTACAAGCCCGAAGCTGTGCTTACCGGACATGTTCATAATTTTTGGTACGATTTTATTGGCGAGACGGAATACTATCTGTTGCCCGCCACGAGTTTCGTCCGCCACGATTATTCGGAGATGTACCGGATCGACGGCGGCGATCAGCAGGGACGAAACGATTCGGCCAAACTGGGTCATATGATGCTCGATATCTATGAAACCGGTCATGTCGCCCATTGCTATCGTAGTCATGGCGGTCGCATGGAGCTGGGGGGACAGCGGCCTTCGCCAGTGGCCCCTTTACCACATACAAAACTCAGTACGGTCGACGATTTATTCGTTGATATGCGCCATGCTTGGGCGGAGGAAATGACAGTTTCACCGTCTGGAGCCATAGATGAATTTGGGCGTAAGACGGCTCGCAACGATTACACCTTGATGGCGATGTGGGAAATGGGTTTAAAGGGGCTTCGCGTCCCAACCCAGGACTTGGTCGACGCCAAAACACGTCGCCGTATGGGAATCATGAAATCCGTCGGTCATTTGTTCCATGTCTATAAATACGGCATGCCGAACGACTCAGAATTGGCCTTGCTCAGCGCAAATAGCCATCTTGTGGATCGACTTGAATTGGTGTTGGGATGGGACGATGTCCCAAGGCTGGCTAATGACATCAAAGCCTTGAAGCAGGCTACCGGTATTTCAATCTACCTATCTCGTGTCAATCGCAAGGACGCCGCGAAGATGTCCGGTGGACGTTATAACCACCTTATTAGCCATGGTTTTAGTTTCGCGGAGTTGGACGAATTGGAAGCTTTCGCCAAGGCTAATCCAGATGTTGTCGATGGGGTTCAGTTTACAATCCCCAGAAGCGAGGAGCCTTGGAATGCGTGTTTGACGCTGCGCGAATTTCGGGACCGCTCAAACCTGGGCGCGGTTTTATACGTAAAAAATACAGAAGCAAGCCCAGCGGAAACATTTAATGACGACGTCGCCAACGCGCAACGTTTCGCTGCAGCGACGCTCGCTGGGGTAGGCCATCAAGTGCCGGTCATTCTGGATACCTTCGATGATATCGACCGAGGTTATTTTACCCGGACCGGATTGGTGGACCGGCGATTTAATCCACGCCTTGCCGGACAACTGTTGTCGCTGATCATGTTGAAGTTGAATGGACAGGACTGGAGCACGGTGAAGTCTGGGTTTATTCGGAACGATCAGGGCATCAGTTTATCAATAGCTGAATCCGACGCGCAACTGGAAGTCGGCGCGAAATGGACCTGTCCGGAAACAAGAAGAAGCGGTACCGGTGCAAGCAATCAAGACTTGCCGCAAGGGCGTTTGATTGTTGTTGAACGCGGGTGGTGAACGTTTGGTCTCAAGTCAGAAGTGAAGTGTTTGACTGGAATCGCATGATGGTTGCCCTAACCCGCAAGAAGCATAGGTTGCTTAGGTAACAACAAAAAGAGCGAGAGCGCGGACGATGAATTACGAAGAGATCCTCTAAGAAATCGCGGACGGCATTGCGACTATTACCTTGAACCGTCCGCAAGTTATGAACGCGATATCGCCCAGTATAGAGGCCGAAATGCACCGTGCTTTTGACGAAGCGGACGCTGACCGCGATGTTCGGGTGATTATATTGACCGGCGCTGGCACCGCGTTCAGTTCGGGTTATGATCAAGGGCCGAGCGGAACACTGTCCTTGGG
>JAPKDN010000184.1 GCA_028822575.1 Alphaproteobacteria bacterium
CAAAGATGCCACCAACACTTACATCACCCGGCGCGGCCTTGACCGGATTTTGAAAGTCATCATAGATCTTCCAAGGCATCTTGTCGGACGCGCCGATGTGTCCGGTGTCGAGGTCAGCAGGGAGACAGTCTCAAAATTGTCTTAGTGATACTTGACCCGACCGTTCAGATGACTGGTGATCCTGATCTGAAGGATAGCGAACAGCGTGCATCCATTAGGCTTGGCCTTGGCCGCTTCCTTCGTGCCCGTGTTGCCACCTTGCTTGGCCGGCATGACCACCTTGATCTTTGGGGTCACGCCCAAATCCTGGATGATCCTCTCGGAGATCGTAAAATGATGTGGGTGCCGCCGCCGGCTTTTCACGGAACGATCAACTTGGCCGCATCACGCGGAATAGTCGGCGCCGCGCTTGCTTGCACCGTCTCCAACGCAACCGCGTCTAAAACGAGTGTGGCAACGGTTTTCGAAAGAAAGTTCATTTTCATGGATGGGCTCCCTAAAGGTCCATGCGTCCTCAACTTGTCCCAAGCGATCCAAGTTCCCCAACTTTTTTGTGGTTCAAGTGTGAACCAGCCGTCAACTAAGACGTGATAGATTAGCGCCAAGCCTAATCCCTGTTCCACCCGAGAGAGTATTGAACGTGTCGACAACACGCGGCTTGAGGAGAAGGGTTAATAGGATAACCTGGATCCGTTCGCGAGGATTTTGGGCAAGGTTGGGGAATGGAGGTACACATGCAGGTTCACTGCGGAAACAAATCAGCGAAAAATATTACAGCCCAGGACGCGGCACGCGTGGTGAAGTCCGGCGACTGGATCGATTATGGAGCTACGATCAGCCAGCCAGATGTTTTTGACAAGGCCTTGGCGGAACGAAAATCTGAACTTCGAGACGTCAAATTCCGGTCCTGCATATCCGTCAGACCGCGCGCGGTGCTCGAGGCGGACCCAGAAGGTAAGCACTTCTTTTGGTTCAGCTGGCATTTCTCCGGATACGACCGTAAAAAACATGACGAGGGGATCAGCCACTATATTCCGGTCAATCTCGGTGAAATTCCTGACTACTACCGCCGTTTCCTCGACCCGGTCGATGTGGTCGTCCTAAAGACCTGCCGGATGGACGCTGACGGAATGTTCAATTTCGGCGGCACTGGGCTCTGGCATCGGGCGGTTGTCGAGCGCGCCCAAATCGTCATCGTCGAGGTCACCGATGGCTTGCCTTATACCCATGGCGAGAATAATGGCATCCACCAGAGTGAGGTGGATTTTATCATCGAGGGCGACAATTCCCCGGCCACACCATTTCCCAATCCGCCGATTACCGATGTCGACCGAGCCGTCGGACAGTTGATCGCGGGGGAGATCGAGGACGGCGCCTGCCTGCAAATCGGCATCGGCGGCATGCCCAACGCCGCCTGCGCCCTGCTGATGGAAAGTGGGGTTCGCGATCTCGGCGTGCATACCGAAATGCTGACAGACGGGATCGTTGATCTTTACAAGTCCGGCCAAATCACGGGTGCGCGGAAGACACTCAACCCCGGCAAGATCGTCTATAGCTTCGCACTGGGTCAGCCGACGCTGTATGAGGCCATAGACGACAATCCAGATTTCGAGTGCCGTCAGGTCGACTATACCAACCAGCCACACATCATCATGAAAAACGAGCGGGTCGTGGCGATCAACAACACCACACAAATCGACCTTCAAGGCCAAGTTGCCTCCGAGACGGATGGGCACCGGCACATCAGCGGCACCGGCGGCCAGTTGCAGTTCGTTCGCGGCGGCTATGCCTCGCCCGGTGGCAAATCCTTCATCTGCCTAAGCTCAGTTTATGAGAAAGGCAACATCCGCCGAAGCCGTATCGTCCTCGATCTCACGCTTGGCAACATCGTCACCGCGCCACGGTCCGACACGATGCACGTGGTTACGGAATACGGCATCGTTAACCTGAAGGGGCGGTCGGTAGCTGAACGCGCGAAGGCGCTGATCGCGATCGCACACCCGGATTTTCGCGACGACCTAGATCGCCAAGCCCGCGAAAACAGGCTCATTCCCAAGCACTACATCTGATCGTCGCAGGTCACGACCAAAGTCCGACGCTCGGTCATTTCCAATGCGGTGGATAGGCGTTCTCGAAGCCTGGCATCTCAGCAAGGCGCCCAGACCACGCGGCAAGCTTCGGGAAGACATCGTCAAGTGGGCAAATTCCGAGGTCCAGCACAACCGCCTCTTCCCTAGTGAGAGCCCGGGTCAGTTGCATTACCAACGGAAAGGCGATGAGATCCGCAGCGCTTGCGTTATCGCAAACTAAGCAAGTTCCTGACCCCAATCGTTCTTCCAACAGCTCTAGCTCGGCCCTTGCGGTGACTGATGCCTTCTTGATTTGTTCGGCGAACTCTGCGGATTTTCCTCGGAATAAAGGTCGGGAAATATCGCCGACGGCGTCCCGCAAGTTGCCATCGACCTCGCAGATGATTTGCCAGATCAGCCCCGTCTGCGCGGCGGTCGCGCCGAACAGCGGCGGGCTGGGATGGCTGGCGTCCAGATACGAGAGAATCGCCAGCGTTTCGCTGACCGTAACGTCGCCATCAACCAAAGTCGGGACCTGGCCTCGATGGTTTATCGCTAGATATTCCGAGCTTTTTTGTTCCCGCTTTGCATTGTCCAACCGCCGCAGCTCATAGGCAACGCCTTTCATCTCCAACGCGAGCATAACGGTCCAGCAGGGCGGCGAGCCGGAGATGAAATAGAGTTCGCGCTTGGCCATCGTTTTCAAAACCTCATTTTGTCGGAGCGGGTGAATTGCTATCTTAGCGGTTCGAGCTGATGTCGAACACCGCGTCCGGCAGATGGGTGGCCAGGCTTGGGAAGAACAGCACCAAAACGATCATCACCATCTGCAATATCAGGATCGGCATAACACCCCGATAAATGTCGGCAATGGTCACCCAAGACGGCGCCGCGCTTCTGATATGGAAAAGCGCGAACCCGAAGGGAGGCGTTAGAAACGAGGTTTGCAGAATCAGCGCGAACAACGTCGCCATCCAAACCACCGAAAGCGTGGGTGACCCTGTGTAACCATCAAAATCCAGAGCCAACAACAATGGAAAAAAGATCGGGATGGTGATCACCGTGATCTCGATCCAATCAATGAAAAATCCTAGAATAAAGGTAATGAGAAGGACGGTGATCAGGATCCCCCAATCCTCGAAGCCAAGCGAGCTGATGAAATCGCGCACCAACTCATCACCACTGAAGAAGCGGAACGGGTAGGAGAAGACCAAGGCCGCCATGACGATCAGGATCACCATCGCGGTGATCTCCAGGGTGCCCCGGATCACCGCGTGCAATCGGCCTAGCGAGAATGTCCTGTTCAGGACCATCAGCAAAAGTCCGCCAACCGCGCCAACGGCCGCGGATTGTGGGGGCGTCGCGAATCCGCCAATTATCGACCCGAGCACGGCGGCGATCAAGAAGGCCGGCAGCGCCAGACTGCGCAACACATAAATCGTGAGCTGGACACCAGCAATCTCCTCCTCCGATTCACGCGGCGTCCTAAGGGCCGGGTCCATGGCGCCGCGAACGATGAAGTACGCAATATAAATTCCAATCAGCAGCAGACCCGGCAGAACCGTCGCCAGGAACATCTCCCCGACGGTAACCCCCAGCTGACTGGCCAGGAAGATCAGCATCAATCCGGGTGGCAGGATCAGGCCCAGTGTGCCGCCAGCGGCGACCGCGCTAGTGGCGACAGGGACCGGGTAGCGACCCTCGATCATGGCCGGCAATGCGACCAGCGTAAGTGTGCTGACCGAAGCACCCACCATCCCCGCGCTCGGTGCCAGCAACACGCCGATCAAGGTCACCGAAACCGCGAGGCTTCCGGGTACCCGGCGGAACAAGAGGCTCAGGCATTTCAGCATCTCGCGCGAGATCCCGCTTTGCTCCAGCGCCACACCCATGAACAGCAACATCGCCACGGCGGGATAGATATAGCTGCCAGAAAAATTACCGAAGAGCCGAAGCGATATATTGTAAAATGCCACCTCTGGAAAGGTGCCGGCCAGCATGGCAACCAATGAAGCCGCGATCCCAACACCACCCAACAGGAACGCCACCGGAAAACCGGTAAAGATCAGGACGGCGAAAACCCCAAGCATGATGATGGGAAGATAATTGTTCAGGAACTCAACCACGATAATGTCCTCGCGGGGTTTCGGGCTTGGCGTTCACGGGTCGATGGCAAAGCGCCTCTAGTATGTGTCTAACGGGCGACGCGGCTCCGGTTGTCCTTCTCCAGTGATCAGGAAAACCAGATTGCGAAGAAAGATCACGACCCCCGACAGCAGGAGGATGGAAAATCCAAGCGGGATAATCGATTTACGCATCCACGCATCGGCGAAGGGCACCCACCATTTTTCCTCAAAGCGATCGGCCACCATGGCTTGCTCGATCCCATAGACAATGCAGATCACACAGAACGGTGCCAGGAACACCACGATTCCGATCACCTCGATCCAGGCGGTCAGTCGAGGCGAAAACCGCCCCCGCAGGATATCAATCCGCGCGTGCCCGTCCCGAGAATAGGCAAAACCGAAAATCAAACAGATCAGCAGGAAGAACGCATCCCATTCGATAAACTGCACGATCGTGGATTGTGCGTCTGTGAATTGCCGCGCGATAATGTCATAGAAGCGGGAGAAAATAATCGGCAACAGCAATAGCCAACCGCCGATCAGGCCAATCCAGATGATCAGCCGTTCGATGAGATTCAAAACACCGAGCAAGGCCCGTTCTCCCTCCGTTCAACAAACCAAAATATGGCATGCTCCCTTCGATCACGATGAATACGCGACGGAGCGACAAGAGGGCGGATGCCCGTGACCCCGGACAGTAATTCCGCTGAGGCAGAGTCGCAACAACTCAAGCCGTCGCCAGGTGCTCCGCCGCGTTGAAATATGGAAGATTATCCCGCGCCGAGCACCCCATCACCGCCAGACGTTCAGCGATCTTGATCGCCTTGGAGTATTTCCTCTCGATCTCCAAGCTTGAACAGTTCTCCAGCACATCACCACAGAGATAGATGCCGTAATGAGCTTGGACGGTCCGCACATGGCGTCCGGCGAGCATGGCATCGGCGAGGTTCGCGATATCGAAGCTGTTTTGCTTGGTCATCTGAATCTTGCGCTTGACCAAATGCCCACGGATTTCAGCTTCGGTTTCCAAGACGTGATCCCAATATTCCGAGTCGGACTCGGTTTTCTCCGGCGAGACCGATGCGAATGCCATACAAAAAGCCAGGAACACCTTCTCCCTTGGCTCCGCCAGTTTCCAAGCCGTTCCGCCCATCGCGCTCCACACGGAAATATTCATTTCCTGGTGGATCGCCCTTGAACGGTCGAGGAAAAGTCGACGCACGCTGATTTCGTTTGGCGCGTTATCGACATTCTGCTCCTGGAAGATATCCGCCGCGACGTGCGAGCCACAGGCGGGGCATTGGGAATCGGCGTGCACCGGCTTTTTATATATATGCGAGCAGCGCAGACTGGATGGAAGTTTCTGCTCGCACAGCATGTAGGAGAAGTCTTTGTCTTCGCGGGTCTGTTCCTGGCCGATCCAGTTAAAACGATTCTTGAAACGTTCGAACGAGCGGCGATGGCTCCATAATTCCCATTGCAGCTTTTCCACCGGGCCGAAGGTGCTCCAGTTCGAGCTAACATCGATGACGATGCATTTTACCTTATCCTTCGCCGCGCGCAGGCCACGTCCGACGGTTTGTCCCCAAAGTACCTTCGAGAGGGTCGGGCGCAGATGGACGATAATATTGCAATGCGGGTTGTCCCAGCCCTCGGCCAGCACCCCGACCGAAACCATGGCCTCGATCTCTCCAACCTCGTGTTGACCGAGAAGCTTCATGCGTTCCCGGATGGGGGTCTTCGCCGTGACTATCGCCGCCGAAATCCCTGATGCCTGAATGCGGGCCAACGTCACCTCGGCCACGGTGACATCCGGACAAAACCAAGCAGAAATGGGTTTCGGCGTTACGTTCTCTCGTTCCCGTGCGTAAGCTAACATGGCGTAGTCAATCATCGAGGATTTAACAATCGCCGGCGCAAGGGTCGCGACCGGGAAGTCGCCAGAATTAATATCAATACCGGTCAAATCCAGATCGTGCACGAAATACGGCCGGTATATCGGTGGCACTAGAATGCCATCCTCGATCAGCGTATCGATATCGGCGCAATCAATGATGGCGTCGAAGGCGAGGCTGAGCTGATCCTTCTGATCACCGGTCCGTCGTTCAGGGGACGCGGTGAGGCCAATGAACCGAGCATCCGGCTTACCGTGATCTTCGAAGCATTTGATAATTTGCTTGTAACTCTTGCCGTTCGGCGAAACCCGGTGCGCCTCGTCGACGATGATCAGATCCACGAGCGAAATCGCATTTTCCAACAGATCCATCGCCCGCATATTGGTCGATAACAGGATATCGTAATCCAGGAACGCTGGCACGCAATCGGTCACTTCCAGTTTGTGGACCCTGTGCTTGGCGCTCAGGGCCCGTTCCAGTTGTTCCAGCAACACAAGGCGGTGGCATAGGACCAAAATCTTCCGGCCAGGAAAAAAGGTGGAGACGATCTCGCTCGCCAGAACGGTCT
>JAPKDN010000185.1 GCA_028822575.1 Alphaproteobacteria bacterium
GCCCTTGCCCTCGGGCGAGGGCGTATTGAGACATTTGATCGACGAGTCTGGATTGGCGTTGGAGATCATTATCGTCTCCGGCGGCATCAAGGCGGGGTCCGAAACGCCTCCGGAAATTCACTCGCGGCTGCTCGTCGAGAGCAAGGATTATTTACTAAAAGGAATTTTTTCAAACGTTATCATAATGCTCGACTACTAAGTTTTCGATCTAAAGTAACCATGTGAGCCAATTACAGGAAATTTGCAGATTTCTTGCTCTCTAGATAACATGGAAAAAGCTATTTCGCGATTTCACACCTGGCTTGGTCGGTACGGGTGCTTCTGACTATTATTACGGCCAGACAAAGGATTTCGTCATCGCGTTCAATCTAATCAAAAAAGGCGCTAAAGGCCTGCTCGTGGTGATTAATGACCAGAAACCTCATCTCGACTGCAAATAATAACGCCACACGGTCGCAGGGTCATTCGATAACCAGACGGCACTGACCGAGCGGGCCAAAATCTGCGACCACGTCCTGGCCGGCCTTGCCCGGGAGGACTTGAGTGGTTGACCCGGTAGTGACCAGATCACCTGCTTTTAATTCCTCACCCATCGAGATCAAAAAATTGGCCAACCATGCCAAGACGATCATTGGACCACCATCGACATTGCGACCGGCGCCTTCCCGTTCGATGGAGCCATCGATCGAGAGCGTGACCTTTTGATCCACCAAATCTAATCGCTGGAAATTCGTGACGAAGGCGCCATGAACCCAACAACCATTGGCGCCATTATCGCCGATGATACAACCGATCCCAGCTTGGTTCCAAACCGGAAATGGAGAGGTGACGACCTCGATCGCTGGCGCCGCAGCATCGACGGCGTTGGCAACGGCCTCGGGCGTGTAGGGCGCGCCGGACAACGGCAGGTCACGACCGAGACGCAGCGCGATCTCAGGCTCCAGAATAATGACATGATAGTCGTCAGCTTTGATCATGAGAGGTGAGGCATGGCAAAAGTCGGAAACCAGCACGGCGGCGAAAGCTTCGCTCGCGCCAAGCATTTCACGGGTCGTTGGATTGGTCGCGCCAATCTTGTACCCCACCCGACGAGCATCCTCGACCGCTAGTAATCTTTTCACCACTCCAGCCTGCACGGCATAGCCATCCGAGGCCGTTACCGGCCAGATCGCCTCGGGGAGCATGCCCAATTTCGTGAAGTTCCGCCGTGCATCGAACAGAGCCTTGGCGGCGGCTTCGAGATCGAGCGGCATGGTGCTTTTCCTTCTTAGGCGAACGCTATTCAAGCCGAGCGTTGGGTGCGAGGTTGTTCCAGCGACGCGGCGACGGTATAAACGCCCGGTTTTGAACACACGCGGCTGGGCCGTCAATAGGTCGCGGCAAGATTGGTGGATTCTCGGCGATGCGCATCATTCGCGGCAACAACCCGATCGACCAAGATGACCGCGGCACTGTCGCGGCGCTTGGTAATTTTGATGGCGTCCATCTTGGCCATCAATCCGTTATCCAAGCAGCTGGCCAGGTCGCGAGGGAGCTCGGTGCGCCGCTATCGGTGCTGACCTTCGAGCCGCACCCGCGCATGCTTTTTCAACAGGAAACGGCGACTTTTCGGCTTTCGACGACCGACACCCGAGCGGAGGCGCTCGCCGATATTGGCGTCGAGACGCTGTTTGAGCTTGCATTTGACCAGGACTTCTCGCAGCTTGCCGCTGAGGATTTCGTGCCCCGTGTCCTGGGCGACATGCTTGGCCTACGCCATGTGGTGTGCGGCTACGACTTCGTCTTCGGCCATCGCCGACGGGGCAATCCCGAACTTTTGGAAAGCCAGGGCAGGGAACATGGCATCGGCGTGACCCGCATGGACGCGGTGACTGAGGAGGACGGCGCGGTCTATTCCTCAACCCGAGTGCGTCAATGCATCGCCGAGGGCGACCCGCGCGGCGCAACCGAATTGCTGGGGCGTCCCTGGAACTTTACAGCCGTGGTTGAGCAAGGTGACCAGCGCGGACGGACTATCGGGTTTCCGACCTGTAATCTCCGGGTTGTTGATTTGGTTCAGCCGGCGCACGGAGTTTATGCCATCCAGGTCCGTGTCGCTGACGAGGGTGTCTGGCTTCCTGGCGTGGCAAATTTCGGGCGCCGGCCCACGGTCAATGATCGGGGCCCCCTGTTTGAGGCACATCTTTTCGACGTCGATCGGGACCTTTACGACAAGGCGTTGACGATACGCGTGATTGACTTTATCCGCCCGGAGATGAGATTTAGCGGCCTTGAAGCGCTGACGGCGCAAATCGCCGCTGATGCCACCAGGGCACGTGAGATTCTTGCCGAGTGAGAGGCCGCCCCGGAACGGGGCGCGGACGCTATGACCGTGGACTATAAATCAACGATTCGCCTTCCGAAAACCGACTTTCCGATGCGCGCGAGTTTGCCCAAGCGGGAGCCGGACCTCCTGCTGCAATGGTCGAGCATCGATCTCGAGAAGCGTCTACGGGAGGACCGCAAGGGCAAGGAAAAGTTCATTCTGCATGACGGCCCGCCCTACGCGAACGGCCATCTGCATATGGGCCATGCACTCAACAAGGTCTTAAAGGACGTGATTAACCGTTCACAACAGATGCTGGGCAAGGACGCCAACTATGTCCCAGGCTGGGATTGTCATGGCCTGCCGATTGAGTGGATGATTGAGGAACAATACCGCGCCAAGGGTCAGGATAAGGATGCGGTGCCAATCAACGAGTTCCGCGCCAAGTGCCGAACTTTTGCCGAAGGCTGGGTCAAGACGCAGACCGAGGAATTCAAACGGCTCGGCATCACTGGTAACTGGGATAACCCTTATCTGACCATGAGTTTTGACGCCGAGGCCCAGATTGCCCGTGAGGTCGGCAAGTTCCTGATGAATGGTGGTCTCTACAAGGGCGCCAAGCCGGTTCTGTGGTCGGTGGTCGAAAAAACAGCGCTCGCTGACGCCGAGGTTGAGTATCATGACCACACCTCAACAACGATCTACGTGCGCTTTCCGGTAACCAAAACCTCCGTGCCAGCGTTGGAGGGAGCCTCCATCGTCATTTGGACCACCACGCCCTGGACGATCCCCGGCAATCGGGCCGTCGCCTATGGCGAGGAATTTGACTACGCGGTCTATGAAGTCACCGAAATCGCCGAGAAGAGCTCCGCCGTAGTTGGCGAGAAGATCGTGCTTGGCTCAGCGTTGGCCGAAGCGGTCAAGACCGCCGCCAAGATTACCGGCTTGAAGAAGATCGCCTGGGTCAAGGGCGCTGAGTTAGCGGGTACCATCGTCGGCCACCCGCTTGCCGGTAAGGGCTATGATTTTGACGTGCCGGTTCTGCCGGCGGAGTTCGTTACCCTCGATGCCGGCAGCGGCTTCGTCCACATCTCTCCCGGCGCCGGTCTTGATGACTTTCTACTGGGTCAGGAACATGGGCTGGAGATCATCTCCACTGTCGACGATGCCGGCAAGTTCCATGACCACATGCCACTGGTCGCCGGCATGGATGTCATGGAGGACAACTACAAGATCGCCATGCTCATCCAAGACGCCGGCGGTTTAGTGGGGGTCGGACGCTTGGTGCACAGCTATCCGCATTCCTGGCGCTCCAAGGCGCCATTGATCTTTCGCACCACGCCGCAGTGGTTTATCTCGATGGATACCAACGCGCTTCGAGACAAGGCGCTGGCCGCCATTGACGACACGCGCTTCGTGCCCTCGCGGGGCCGCAACCGTCTGCACGCGATGATCGAGCAGCGGCCCGACTGGTGCGTCTCGCGTCAGCGCACCTGGGGCGTGCCTATCCCAGTTTTCGTGAACAAACGCAGCGGCGAGCCATTGCGTGATCAGGCCGTCATCGACCGGATCGCGGATATCTTCGAGGTTGAGGGCTCAGACGCCTGGTTCTCCAGTGAGCCGTCCAGATTCCTCGGTGACGCTTATGACGCCAAGAACTTCGACCAGGTCCAGGACGTGGTCGAGGTGTGGTTCGATAGTGGCTCGACCCATAGTTACGTGCTGGAGGCGCGCCCGGAACTACAATGGCCGGCCTCGCTCTATCTTGAAGGCTCGGACCAGCATCGCGGCTGGTTCCATACCTCGCTTTTGCAGTCCTGTGGTACGCGCGGGCGTGCGCCGTTTGATGCGGTTCTGACCCACGGTTTCGTCCTCGATGAGGGTGGCCGAAAAATGTCCAAGTCGCTGGGTAATGTCACCGCGCCCCAGGACATCATCGATCAGAGCGGCGCCGATATCCTTCGGCTTTGGGTGGTCGGCTCGGACTATTCCGAGGATTTACGGATCGGCCCAGAAATTCTGAAGCGCCAGGTCGATCTGTATCGCCGGTTGCGCAATACCCTGCGCTATCTGATCGGTAATCTCGATGGCTTCCAGGAAAGCGAGCGGCTTGACCCCGCCGAAATGCCGGAGCTGGAACGTTGGGTCCTGCACCGTGTCGGCGAGATCGACGCGGTGGTGCGACAGGGGATCGACGATTTCGACTTCCATCAACTTTTCATCCAGGTCCACAACTTCTGCTCCGTGGACCTGTCGGCTTTCTATTTTGATATCCGCAAGGACGCGTTGTATTGCGATCCCGTCGACTCTGTCCGTCGTCGGGCCGCGCGGACGGTTCTCGATACCGTGTTCGACTCGCTCACCGCCTGGTTGGCGCCAATCCTTGTCTTCACCGCTGAAGAAGCCTGGCAGGCACGGGTCCAAGACCCAGAAAATTCCGTGCATCTGCGGATCCTGCCAGAAATTCCAGCGAAATGGCACGACGAGGCGTTGGCGGAAAAATGGGCGCGGATCCGCGATGTCCGTCGGGTCGTGACCGGCGCGCTTGAGATCGAGCGCGCGGAAAAACGCATTGGTTCGTCCCTGCAAGCCAAGCCGTTGGTCCATGTGACGGCGCAAGCATTAGCCGCGTTCGACGGGTTGGAGCCTGCTGATATATTCATCACCTCAGGCGCCGTTCTGACCACGGATGTCGCGCCAGACGCTGCATTCCGCTTAGAAGACGTGAACGATGTTGTGGTGGTGCCTGCGAGCGCCGATGGTGGTAAATGCGAGCGTTGTTGGAAGATTCTTCCCGAAGTCAAAACCTCCGTTCACTCCTTATGTGGGCGCTGTGACGGTGCCGTGTTAGCCAGCGCTGCGGTCGTCCGTTAGAGACGGGGGGCCAGGGCAAGATGATCGCCAGGGTATCCATGTTTGGGTTTGGTCTCGCGCTCGTGACCGGGGTGGCCGATCAGTTGAGCAAGACATGGGCGCTCGATAACTGGTTCTTTCCCCCACGAGCCATGGAGGTCACACCCTTCCTCAACATGGTGGCGGTGTGGAATTCTGGCGTTAGTTTTGGGCTTTTGGCTGATCACTCAGAGATGATGCCCTATATCCTGGTGGTATTTGCGTCAGCCGTCTCGCTTAGTCTGGCGATATGGCTCACGCGGGCTCAGACCAGATTGCTGGCCACGGGGCTTGGCTTGTTAATCGGCGGCGCCGTTGGAAACATAATCGACCGCATAAGGTTCCATGCCGTGGTCGATTTTATCGACGTACATGTCGCCGGATATCACTGGCCGGCCTTCAATTTGGCGGATTCAGCGATTACAGTCGGCGTCACTTTTCTGCTATTGGATAGCTTCGTTCGGCGCGATGATTGAAGTAGGGTATAGTTCGTTGAAACAGGTAAATCGAACCGGAGGCATTTCGTGACCCACACCCCAGTCAGGCGCCGCGTTACTCGTGCGTTGCTGTTTGGTCTGACGCTTTTGGCGCCAGCTTTTTCCGGCTGCGGCGATGTGCGTAACGCGTTGGGTTATGACAAGAAACCGCCGGATGAATTCGCGGTCGTCGCCCGCGCGCCTCTCAGCGTGCCACCCAATTTTCAATTACGACCTCCGGAGCCTGGCGCGCGACGACCACAAGAGCCGTTGAAGGGCCATAGGGCCCGCGATCTTATCATAAAGAACAACCCTACCGGCAGCGGCGCCAATGCCAGAAGCGGTTCGGCGTCGGATGGTGTCATCGGCAAGCTTCTACGAACCGATCAAGCCGCGCCCGGCATTCGCGAAACAGTTAATGAGGAAACCGCCGCGTACATCTACGCCGATGATTTCTTGATTGACAAGATTCTCTTCTGGAAGCCAAAATCCGCCGCAGGCGTGGTGGTCGACCCCAAACAAGAAAAAAAGCGCCTGCAAGAGAACGCGGCGCTCGGCAAACAGGTCACCGCCGGCGAAACCCCGACCATCAAGCGCAAGCGCGGCGGCATCCTTGACGGGCTGTTCTAAGGGAACCCAACCTCGATAGACGCTTAACCGGCGTCCGCGAACCAAATGATGGCCATTGCGATTTGGTGCTTCCACACCATATCCGCGTGGAACACCTATTCGCGCCCTGGAGGCTGAGTGACCGAATCCCCCACTGAAATTTCATGGTATCATGCGGTTTTGCTGATACTGTCTCTGACGCTTGGTTTGTCCACCTCGACGCGGGCGGGCGTGTTCGATCCCGCGCATTTCACCCTTGAAAATGGTCTGGAGGTCGTCGTCGTCAGCGATCACCGCGCGCCAGTGGTGACCCATATGGTCTGGTATCGCGTGGGCGCAGCGGATGAAGGCCTGGGAAAATCAGGTATC
>JAPKDN010000186.1 GCA_028822575.1 Alphaproteobacteria bacterium
CCGGAACGTGTTGTCCTTCGACATGGGCGGGACCACGGCGAAGGCGTGCCTCATCCGGGATCAAGCGTTGCCAATCACGGACGAGTTGGAGGTTGCGCGCTCGAAACGGTTCACTAAATCGAGTGGCTTTCCCGTTGGCGTGCCCGCCGTCAATATGATTGAAATTGGGGCTGGTGGCGGCAGTATCGCTGGGGTTAATCAAATGGGAATCGTGCAGGTGGGGCCGGAAAGTGCGGGTGCGGACCCGGGACCGATCTGTTACCGCCAGGGCGGCACGCGGCCGACGGTTACGGATGCCGACCTCACCTTGGGATATCTCAATCCATCGAATTTCGCGGGCGGCACGATGACGCTCGACGATGCGCGCGCGCGCGCGGGGCTCGACCGGCATATTGGCGCACCACAAAACCGCACCACGTTGCAGGCCGCTTGGACTGTCCACGATGTGATCAACGAGACCATGGCGGCGGCGGTGCGTATGCATGTCACTGAACGTGGCGGCAATCCGGAGGAAGCGACCATGGTGGCCTTTGGCGGCGCTGGGCCGGTGCATTCCTATAATCTTGCTCGCAAGTTGCATATCCAAAAACTGGTCGTGCCGTTGCGGGCGGGAGTTCTCTCCGCACTTGGACTGCTGGTGGCACCACCCGCTTACGACATGGTGAAAACCTATAAGGCGCCGATCCGCACGCTCGATGCGGCGGACATCACCGCGCAGATGGACGCTATGGCATCCGAAATATCCATACTCCTTAACAATATCGAAGAGGTGGGCGAGCGCCGTTTCCGCCGAGCTCTAGATGTTGGGTATATCGGCCAGAGTTATCAGGTCACCGTACCTTTGGAGGGTGCGCCAGAAGGCGAGAAAGTATTCGATACGTTCGCCCGGCTCTACCGTGAGAAATACGGTTATTTCTACGAAGACGTTCCGGCGGAGATTGTCAATCTGCGGGTCTTGGGAGAAATCACCGGGGCGGGGTTGGATTTGACGCCGATGGAATCGGGTGACGGTAGCGCGGCGATGCCGACGGGCGAGCGTCCGGCCTATTCCGCGTCGCGGGGCGAGATGCTTCCATTTGCGGTGTTTGACCGCGCGACTTTACGGCCGGGGATGAAGTTCCTCGGGCCGGCCATTGTCGAAGAGGTGACATCGACGACCATCGTCGACATCGGTGCCAGCGTAGAAATCGACGCATACGGATCGCTTGTCATCGATCTGCCATAAGAATTGCAATGTTATTATAGCAATGATTGCAATGGTCGGTCGGTTTGGTGACCCTTGACTGTTTCTTTGCTGACCACTACCTATCGTGCGGAACAAAGCCGCACGTTTGAGCTGAAAGTGAGGAAGGGATGAGCCAAGAGTACTTCCAAAAAGTAATGGAATACGTGGAGCTCCTTGATGTAAGCGTTGAACGTGAGGATGCGGAGAAGACGCTATGCGTCCTTGAAGACGAGAGCCGCGGTATAAGCAATCTCATAGTTGATTGCGAAGATGAAATTTTGGTCATTGAACAGTTGATCATGGAGCTACCGGTATCTGCAGGTGCCAATGCGTTTCGTCGTTTATTGCAGATGAACCGGGAGCTGGTCCACGGCGCTTTCGTGATAGACGAAGGCGGCACGAAGCTCTTGTTTCGTGATACGCTGCAATTGGCGAATTTGGATTTTAACGAACTGGATGCATCGATCAATGCGTTGAGTTTGGGATTGGCAAGCTTTGCCGACGAGCTGATAGCGCTCTCGAAAGCGTCCTGACAACTATTGCCCGGAGAGGGACGAGCCATGAGCCTTTTCAAAAGAATGATGACTTGGGGTAATTCGGAAGCCAATTCCGCACTCGATCATCTTGAGGATCCAATCAAGATGGCGGATCAAGGTATCCGCGATTTACGCAAAGACCTGCAGGAGAGCCTCGAGGGGTTTGCCAAAGTGAAGGCGCAAGCCATTCGCTCCCGCCGCGACGTCGCCCGACATAAGGAGATCGCGACTGATTACGAGCAAAAGGCGATGCTGTTACTTCAAAAAATGCAACAAGGGGGACTGGCTGCCGCAGATGGGGATCGCCTTGCGTCGGAAGCGCTAGCCAAGCGTGACGGTGCGGTCCAACGGGCAACGACGATTGCTCAGGAGCTCCAGAACTACGAAAAAATGACCAGTCAGCTCGAGAATAATATAGAGACGCTGAAGCAACAGATATCGAAATGGGAGAACGAGCTGCAAACGCTAAAAGCGCGGGCGCAAGTGAGTACTGCCACTCGGAAGCTGAACGAGCAGCTCGCGTCCGTCGATTCCACCGGCACGGTCGCGATGTTGGAACGGATGCGCGAGAAAGTGGATGAGGAGCAATCTCTTGCGGAGGCATACGGGGAAATGGCGCAGGTCGATAAATCCGTTGATTCAGAGATCGAGAAGGCCTTGGCTGGTTCGAGCTCGCACGGCGGATCGGATGCGCTCTTGCAACTCAAATCCCGAATGGGATTGTCGGAGCCACTGGCCTTGCCGGATAAAAGCAATGAGCCCGTCTGACGGTCATAGTAAACGGACGACACAATGGTGGTGAATTTATTTCATGGAATTTTTCTGGTTAATCCTTCTCGTTGTCGTCGGCCTTATCGGATACAAAGTTTATCGCGCTAATTTTGGCGGAGATGGTAGTGGAAATAGCTTGGGCGACCGGCGTTCCGGACAGCAGGCAATTTCCAATGAGCCACGAATAGAAAACATGCGTCCCGGCGGTGTCTTCAGTCTTCGTGGTGTAGGGCAAGATATGGATGACTTCGATGTTTCCGTCGTTGGCCGACATGTCTATGACGAGGACGGCTTTCAATGGCTCGAAATTGAAGGCGATGCCGGCACGCAGCAGCTCTGGGTGACTGTTGAAGACGACGACGAGGTCGAAGTCTCGGTCACCTTGCGGAAGGCGCGGCTGGAGGAAATCGGGCTCAACAAGGATCAGATGGAAGCGTTGACCGACAAAGATGACCATACGTTGCAAGTCGAAGGAACGACCTATCATTTTGAAGACAGGGGCCGAGCGATATTCCATCGGGATGGTGATTTCTCTCGCGGCGAGACCTTTACTTATTGGGAATTTGAGTCAGACGATGAGAAGACGACGATGACGATTGAGCGATGGTCGGATGGCACCTTCGAGTGTCATTTCAGTCAGTCAATAAGAGATTCTCAGATCAGTATTTATTCGGTCACAGGGGATGCTTGAGATGGACTGGGCAGAAATGCTGACAGATTTTGGAACGATCGCGGTGTTGGCACTTTGCTATATCGTCATCCTATTAGTGGCTAAGGCGCTGAAGGACTTTTTGACGCCCTATCATCTGATCGAAGAACTGGCGAAAAAGAATAACCCCGCCATCGGCATCACGCTTGGCGGATACTTTCTCGGGGTCTCGTTTATCTTCGTTGGTGTTGTATCGGGCCCTAGTGTCAGTCTGCAGCAAGATATTTTCGAGGTGCTTGGTTATAGCTTACTTGGTTTAGTATTCTTGAACATTTCGCGTTGGTGCCTCGACAAGGTGGTCTTCTCGAAGTTTTGCAATATCACTGCGATTGTGGAAGATCAGAATTGCGGCATGGCTGCTGTACGCTGCGGAGTATACGTCGCGACCGGACTTATTGCCGGAGGTAGTCTCCATGGCGAGGGCGGTGGCTTGCAAACGGCTGTCGTCTTTTTCTTCCTCGGCCAGGTAACGCTCCTATTGTTCACGCGAGTATATGATTGGTTGACCCCCTATCACTTACAAATAGAGGTGGAGAGGGGAAACCTTGCCGCGGGGATTGGGTTTGGCGGCACATTGGCAGCGGTTGGCTTGATTATAGGCCGCTCGACATACGGATCGTTCGCCGGCTGGGCTGAGAATTTGATCTTGTTTGCGGAATTGGCGATTTCGGGTGCAATTCTTCTTTTTGTTGCCCGTTTTCTTGTCGATAAGCTGATCCTTACCGGTCATGATCTCAATGCTGAGATCGCGATCGATCAGAATGTCGCTGCTGGATTTCTCGAAATGTTTTGCTCGATCGGCTTCGCGATCGTTTTGGTCGCGTTGATATAAGGGAGGGCGAGACGATGTCGGAAACATTTGGCCGGAAATTCCGTGAGCCCTATCAAGAGCCTGATGAGGACCGCGTCCACCTTGGGTTTGTTGCGTTGGTCTTTATTGGGTTCTCACTGCTTTATTTGGCGACGGGATTTTTCTTTAATGCTACTACGAACAAGATTGAACGTGAGGTGTCGACTGCAAGCCCTTTTGGGCCAATCACTGCGTCGGAAAAAGATACAATCGTTGAAATTACCCTGCGAAACGGTCAAGTCCGCCAATCCTGGAGAAATGTAGAGGTCGACGTTCTTGACAGCAGACAACGAGCAATAACGGCGTTCGGTGGAGAATTTTTCCATGAGTCTGGATATGATTGGACGGAGTCCGAAAGGACACGCAGCGTAAAGGTCGTGTTACCAAAACCGGGCAACTATTATCTAAAATTTAATGTGACAGGTGCTTCTTCACGCGCTCGGACTGGGAAAGACCTGACGGCGAGTACGAATCTCGCCGTAGGTATCGAATATAAACGGGGTGGTTCCGAAGTGCTCAATTGGCTTGGAATTGCCATATTGATTATCGGCGTTGTTCTGAATGAAATACGCAACCAATCGATCCTGACGATGATCGGCAAATGGTCGGATAGTGACTGATGAGTAAAACCTTTTGGGCCATGCTGATCAGCGGTGGTGTGTTGTTTATAATGTATTTGGTCATCCTGGCGCCGGCGCGAAGTGGCTATGGCTATAGTGGGCACAGTAGTGGTTTCTTCTTCTTTTCGGGTGGCAACACGAATGTCTATCATCATGGTCGCAGTGTGCGACAGGGCAGTAGAGGTGGCCCGCGTGTGTCTTCGCGAGGGCTCTCCGGAGGAAAATGATGGAAGGCGCGGTCTCCGCGGCGCAAGAGCGCACGAGATCGCGCGAAATCTTTGCTCTCGTCTATTCGGTCTTTGTCGCTGGCCTCTGTTCCATAGTCTACGAACTGCTGATTGCGACCACTGTTTCCTACTTTCTTGGCGATAGTGTTAAGTATTTTTCGATTACTATCGGCCTTTACATGGCGGCGATGGGTATCGGAGCTTATTGTTCGAAATACGCTGTTGCGAACCTTATTCGCAAGCTTGTCACTGCCGAAATCATACTCGGGTTGCTGGGTGGCTTTAGCATTCCGCTCCTTTATTTGGCTTATTCTCACTCCAATATTTTCATGCCGGTATATGCCGGATTGACGATAGGGATTGGACTTCTCATCGGTCTAGAGATTCCATTCCTAACACGGTTACTTGAGAAGTACGATTCCTTGCGCGTCAGCATCGCTCATGTGCTTGCGCTTGACTACTTGGGTGCGGTCTTTGCTACCGTCGCTTTTCCACTGCTGCTGTTGCCGTTTTTCGGTATCTTCAAAACGGGGCTGATTTTTGGTCTCATTAATATGAGCATCGGCCTGTTGTTGGTTTGGTGTTTCGCTCCGGAACTTGGTGCACGAACACGGATTGTTTTCCGGGGGCTCTCGATTTTGATTATTGGCGCCATCGGGTTGGGATTCTTTTTTTCGAACAGCATCCTCAAAGTTTGGAGTAATGACGTCTATGACGGCCGCATTCTGCACACAGAGCGGACGCCCTATCAGCAGATCGTACTCTCCAAATATCGCGACGATTTGCGGCTCTATCTCGACGGTAATCTACAATTTTCTTCGATTGACGAGTATCGCTACCATGAAGCGCTGATCCATCCGGCGATCTCGACATTAGTTGCCGAAGGGCGGACGGAACTCTCAGTCTTATTATTGGGTGGCGGTGACGGGCTCGCCGTGCGTGAGGTCGCCAAATACCCGCAAGTGGCGCGCGTTACATTGGTCGATCTTGATCCGGCCATCACTAACCTGGCGCGGGTGAATCCGCATTTACTCGCTTTAAATGAGAGAAGTTTGCTCGATAACAAGCGGGTGCGGGTGATAAACCAAGACGCTTTTGCATTCCTGAGACAACGGCGAACACAATTCGACCTAATCGTCGGTGATCTGCCAGACCCGAACAATACCGACCTCTCGCGCCTATACACGGAAGAATTTTATCGTTTGGTAAAAAGTAATCTTTCGCCTGGTGGCTTATTTGTTACCCAGGCGACCAGCCCAGTCTTTGCGAACAAGGCGTTTTGGGCGATCCATCGGACCGTCGAGAAAGTGTTCGGGCGTGCGCACCCTTATCACCTTTTGATCCCGTCATTCGGTGATTGGGGGTTCTCGCTGGCGGCCAACGCGCCCTTGGTATTTTCGGGAAAGATCACAACGTTTCCCATTGTGACTAGATTCATCGACGCGCAGGCGTTCGAGCGCATGTCGATTTTCGAGCGAGACTTACTACCCGACCCTATGCCGTCCGTGAGCAGTATCGATCGACCCGTCATCCTGAAGTATTACCTTGAGGGATGGCGGCATTGGGGAAGGTGACAAATGTGGTTTTTCACGTTTTACATGCGTCGCCGAACTAGGCGCCGGCACCGACGCGATTTGGGACCGCGGATTCGCATTCTGCAGCGGTCTGGAACGGCGGTCGGTTATATCGCACTAATCGTCCTTGGC
>JAPKDN010000187.1 GCA_028822575.1 Alphaproteobacteria bacterium
ACAGCTCACCAATCAGAGACATGCCTGCAACCTTGCGCGTTGGGCGCGCGCCTGCGACCACCTGATGACGAGGCGGCACGGGTGCCCCTAGGCGACGCGGGCGGGTTGCGTTGCTAAAAGATCGGAAAGCACTTCGATCAAGATATCGCTGCCGTCCTTGACATCTTCAATCTGGCGATCTGCGACGGCGTGGTGCATATCGCCCGAATCTGCTTTGGCGGCATGGCAACGGGGCCGAAACAGGCAAAGTTTATTTCTAGACTCAGATCACGCGGTCATTCCGGACAAGCGATAGGCCGGTTACACTGTCTGATCGGCATAGCGGGCATCACTGGCAAGGAAACGGCGATCATCGCCGCGTCGATGACCACACAACTTCTATGACAACGCGAAGCTGCGAGATCAATCGCATCGCCACCGGTTTCGATGACCATTTGAGATTTGGAGCACATCACGTGAGAACTCCCAAGGCATTCGTGGCCCGTGCCGTTGCGATTTCTAGCGAGCACACGCGCAATCGTCGGCGAAGGCTCGAACCAGGTGATCGCCAGCAATGACCCCACCGCCCGTGCCGAGGTAGTGGCCCTCCGCGAGGCTTGCCAGAGACTGGGGTCCATTTCGCTGGAGGGCTGCAAGATCTACATAAACTGCGAGCATTGTCCGATGCGTCCGGCATCGATCTATTGGGCCAGACCTGATCGGCCTTATTTCGCCAATAACCGCGAGGATGCCACCAGGATCAGATTCATAGGCACCTTCGTCTATGATGAGGTCGCCAAGCCGGTCGAGAATAGGTCTCCGTCACTGATCCATTTGCCCTCAGCGGAAGCGGGGTCGATATTTCAAGAATGGCGGAATAAGGAAGACAAGATACCCTGAGGAAGACACACGGCCGGCGAAGAAGGCCGAGGGGACGAAACGTGACCGACCAGGATAGAGACAAGGCCAGGGGACAAGGCAAAACAGCCAAAGCGGACGTGGCGCCACTGCTTGAGCTCGACCGAATCACCAAGGCCTTTCCCGGTATCTTGGCCAACGATTCGATCAGTTTTCAAATCATGCCCGGCGAAGTGCATGCTCTCCTGGGCGAGAACGGCGCAGGCAAATCGACACTGGTGAAAATCATTTATGGCATCTTGGGCGCGGATAGCGGCACCCTGTCCTGGAATGGCGTACCGACAACTATCGCCGGTCCCGCCGGCGCTCGTGATCGTGGGATCGGCATGGTATTCCAGCACTTCTCGCTGTTCGAGTCGATGACAGTCCTAGAGAATATCGGCTTGGCCATGAACGACCAACGCGACATGGCGGCGCTTAGGGACTGGGTGATTGAGGTCTCCACGAGCTATGGCCTACCGCTAAACCCAGATCGCCATGTCCACTCCCTTTCGGTCGGAGAGAGACAGCGGATCGAGATCGTTCGCTGTCTGCTTCAAAACCCCAAACTGTTAATTCTGGACGAGCCAACATCGGTCCTAACGCTGCAGGAAGCCAACAAGTTGTTCAAGATCCTGCGACAACTCTCCAGCGAGGGCTGCGCGATCCTTTATATCAGCCACAAGTTGGATGAGGTTAAAGCACTGTGTGAGGCGGCAACGATCCTGCGCGGCGGCAAGGTCGTGGCGACTTGCGATCCGCGCCAGGAAACCGCGCAAAGCATGGCCGAATTGATGATTGGCCAAAAACTAACGCCGACCTGGCGCGACACGGAAGAGATCTTCAAGACCAACCGAATCATGGTCTCGAGACTTACGATCGAATCGGAGGAGCAATTCGGCGTCGACCTGCGGGATATTACCTTCAAGGTCTGGAGTGGCGAAATTCTTGGGGTCGCAGGCGTGACAGGCAATGGCCAGACCGAGCTCATGTCCGCGCTCTCGGGCGAGACCATCAACCGGCGTCAACCGGATAGCGTCAGGTTCGACGGCCTATCGGTGGGCTCTCTCGACCCGGCTCAACGGCGCGCTCTGGGCGCCAGTTTCGTGCCTGAGGAACGCAACGGCCATGCCGCCGTCAAGGACATGAGCCTTGCCGACAACGCCTTCCTAACCGCCGCAACACGCATGAATCTGATGGCCAAGGGTTTGATGCGCTCCGGCGAGATCAAAACATTCGCCAACAAGGTTATTGCGGCGTTCGACATCCGCACCTTGGGAAACGAGGCGACGGCTGGCAGCCTATCTGGCGGCAATCTACAGAAATACATTGTCGGTCGGGAAATCCTCCAAGAGCCGAAAATCCTCATTATCGCCCAGCCGACCTGGGGCGTCGACGCCGGCGCGGCAGCGACTATTCGTCAAGCGCTGATGGATCTGGCCAGACGCGGCTGCGCGGTGCTGATGATCTCCCAGGATCTAGACGAAATCTTCGAGATTTGCGACCGCATCCTGGTGATTTCCGAGGGCACGGTCTCGGCTTCGCGAGACATCGAGGAAATTACGGTCGAGGAGGTCGGGCTGCTGATGAGCGGCCTTCATGATCTGGCCGACGCCGTGGGGGCCGACGAGGTGGGTATGGAGGGCCGAGACTATGATTAGGCTGGAACCCCACGGCGATGTCTCCAGAGCTTGGAGCCTGCTCTCGCCGGTGGTCGCGATCGTGCTGACCCTTATTAGTGGGGTTTTGATTTTCTCGGCGATGGGAAAGGATCCAGGCCTCGCGCTCTACACCTATTTCGTGCAACCCGTGACCACGGTTTTCGGTATCACCGAACTCTTGGTCAAGGCTACGCCCCTGGTATTGATCGGCATTGGTCTTTCCATCGGTTTTCGCGCCAATGTCTGGAATATCGGGGCCGAGGGGCAATTTACCTTTGGCGCCATCGTCGGTGGTGGCATCGCCATCGGATTTCACGACAGCGACAATTTCCTGCTGCTGCCACTCGTGATGATCGGTGGCATTGCTGGTGGCATGGCCTGGGCGGCGATCCCAGCATTTCTAAAAACCAAGCATAACACAAATGAAATACTAACCAGCCTGATGCTGGCCTATGTGTCGGTTTTACTCCTCAGCTATCTGGTACATGGACCCTGGCGCGACCCCGACGGTCACAATTTTCCAGAGAGTCGGCTGTTCCCCAATGCCGCGATGATGCCAGTAATATGGGAAGATAGCCGACTGCATCTGGGCACCGTTCTGGCGGTACTGGCAGTAATTGGCGGTTGGGTGGTTCTCTCTCGCGCGGTGATCGGCTTTCAGCTGCGTGTGGTCGGCCAAGCGCCGGCGGCAGCCAAACATGCCGGGTTCAGTGAGAACAAATTGATTTGGTTCTCACTCCTTCTTGGCGGCGGCCTCGCCGGGCTTGCCGGTGTCGCCGAAGTCTCGGGCACAATCGGCCAATTACTTCCCTCGATATCACCTGGATACGGTTTCACCGCGATCATTGTCGCCTTTCTCGGCCGCCTACATCCGGTGGGGGTTTTGCTGGCCGGGTTGATCATGGCGCTGTCCTATATCGGCGGTGAGGTGGCTCAGATCGAGATTGGCCTACCAGCGGCGGTGACCGGTCTGTTTCAGGGGATCCTGCTGTTCTTTCTTCTCAGTTGTGACGTTCTGACCCATTATCGCATCAAGTTTGGCGCACCCAGTCGCGCCGGCAGGGAGGGTTGAGAAGTGGATTTCATTCCTGTCATCCTGACCGTCATCACAGCGTCTACACCGCTACTTTTCGCCGCGACGGGCGAGCTGGTGACTGAGAAGTCCGGCATCCTCAACCTCGGTGTCGAAGGCATGATGCTGGTTGGCGCGATGGCCGCTTTCGCCGTCGCTAGCACCTCCGGGAGTGGGCTTGCAGGGATTGTCGCCGGTGCGGCCGCGGGCGCCGCGATGGCCATGGTTTTCGGCTTCCTGACCCTGACCCTGCTCGCCAACCAGGTCGCGACCGGCCTCGCCCTTACCATCTTCGGCATCGGGATCAGCGCGCTGATAGGTGCCAGCTTCGTCGGCTTCGCACTGGAGCCGCTGCCAAAACTAGCGATCCCAATGCTGTCGAACATTCCCGCCATTGGCTCGATCCTGTTTAGCCAGGATATCCTGGTTTACTTGTCATTCATGATGATCGTCGCTGTCAGCTGGTTTCTCTCGGGGACCAGGCCGGGACTGATCCTAAAAGCGGTCGGCGAAAACCACGATTCGGCTCATGCGCTGGGATATCCGGTGGTTGCGATCCGCTATGCGGCGGTTCTGTTCGGTGGGGCCATGAGCGGTCTCGCCGGCGCCTATCTTTCACTTGCCTATACACCGCTCTGGGCCGAGAACATGACGGCGGGGCGAGGTTGGATCGCGCTGGCGCTGGTGGTTTTTGCGACCTGGCGGCCCGGCCGGGTGATCCTCGGCGCCTATATGTTTGGCGCCATCACCATCCTGCAGCTGCATGCCCAGGGCTGGGGCATAGATATCGCCTCACAATTCATGTCGATGCTGCCTTATCTCGCGACGATCCTGGTATTAGTGTTAATTTCCAGGGACAAGACGAAGATCCGGCTGAACGCGCCGCAATGTATCGGAAAGATGTTCCACGCCGCCCATTGATCGGGCGCGCGACATGAAAGGAACATCGTTTCGGGAGAACGCAGACCTTATTAACAACCCTTTCCTGAAAACAGGGGATCGAAGATGCAAAGAAGAACGATATTCAAGGTGCTCGCCGGAACGGTCGCAGTGGGCCTGCTGGCGGCGGGCATGGCGTCCGCCTCGGCTCAAACCAAGGTCGGTTTCGTCTATGTTGGCCCAATCGGCGACCATGGCTGGACCTATCGCCATGAACAAGGTCGTTTGGCTATAGAGAAGGAGTTCGGCGATAAGGTAAAAACCACCTTCGTCGAAAGCGTCAAGGAAGGCCCGGATTCAGAGCGGGTGATCCGCCAGCTCGCCGCCTCCGGCCATGATCTGATCTTCACCACCTCCTTTGGCTTCATGAACCCGACCCTGAAGGTCGCCAAGCGCTTTCCGAAGGTAAAGTTCGAGCACGCCACCGGCTATAAACAAGCCAAGAATGTCGCGACCTATAGCGCGCGATTCTATGAGGGCCGTTACATCGCCGGCGTGATCGCGGGGAAGACGTCCAAGACTGGCAAAATCGGTTATGTCGCGTCCTTCCCAATCCCCGAGGTCGTGCGCGGCATCAACGCGTTCCTGATTGGCGCCCGATCAGTGAACCCCAAGATGAGCATCAGCGTCGTCTGGGTGAACAGCTGGTATGATGCCGGCAAGGAAGGCGATGCGGCCAAGGCGTTGATCGACCAAGGTGCCGATATCATCACCCAGCACACGGATTCGCCGGCGCCGTTGCAGGTCGCTCAGAACCGCGGCGTGAAAGGCTTCGGTCAGGCGGCCGACATGACTCATTTCGCGCCCAAAGCTCAGCTTTCGGCGATCATCAACGACTGGAACCCATACTATTTGGAGCGGGTCCGCGCGGTAATCAACGGCACCTGGAAGTCCCAGAACGTTTGGCAAGGCCTGAAGGAAGGCATGGTTCAGATGGCACCTTATAAGAACATGCCCGCCGACGTCGCCAAGCTCGCCATGGAAACCGAGGAAGCAATCCGCAGCGGCAAGCTGCATCCCTTCGCCGGTCCAATCAAGGATCAATCCGGAAAAGAGGTCGTGCCCGCCGGTAAGATCGCGGAAGCAGGCATGCTGCTCGGCATGAATTTCTATGTGGAGGGTATCGAGGGCTCGCTACCTAAGTAACGAGACCAGACCCAGTTTTGATTGGGTGAATGACAGACGCCCCGCTTCGTACGCCATCGGAGCGGGGCGTTCGTTTAAGGATAGGGACTTTGGGGAGGGCGTCATCATGGCCAGCGACGGGTTGTTCGACGCCCTGCCCGAGGCGGAACTGCATATCCACATCGAGGGCAGCCTTGAGCCATTGATGATGCTGGCGCTCGCAGCCTGCAATGGTGTCGAGCTGCACGATGTAAACCGGGACGAGGGTCTGGCGGCTTCTTTAGCCAGGGCCAGGACTTCTTGATACCTAATCAGGACTTCTTGATACCTAATATCGTGACATGTCGGCGCTCCGGACCGCCCATGGTTTTCGCAACATGGCGCTGACCTATCTGCGCCGCGCCCGAGCCGACGGTGTCGAGCACGCGGAAATATTATTGGTGAAGATATCGGACATCCCGATCTCCTCCTGCTCGGGTTGACACCCGAGGCGGCAGCGAGATCGCTATGCCTATGCCTCGGTCGGTTTACCCGGAACGAAGAGATTGAAAGGGCCGCGGACGTAATCCTTTAAGCTTGGCAAGGCCACGCTGCGCCGTGATCCCAAGCATGATTTCATGGCATGTTGGTTTATCCCGCGCCCGCGACGATGCTAAACTTCCATCAATAATGTGCCGCCCATCGGAGGCGTCGCGCCACCATTATGGAGTGCCTCGTCGTGGAAGTTGGAATCCTGCTCACGTCCCATCCGGATCCGAAGTCCGAACCCTATCCACATCAGGCGATTCATGAGCGGGTGACCCGCGAAATCCTGGAAGCTGAGGAGCTTGGCTTTGACAGTGTTTGGATCGCTGAGCATCACTTTTCCAGCACCTATGGCATCTTGCCAGACCCTTTTGCGTATCTCGCCTATCTCGCGG
>JAPKDN010000188.1 GCA_028822575.1 Alphaproteobacteria bacterium
GTGTTGTAGACATAGTGCAAGGCCACCGTCAGCTCGACGACACCCAGCCCGGCGCCGAGATGGCCACCAGTCACTGAAACCGCCGCGATCATTTCCTGGCGTAACTCGACCGCCAACTGGGGCAACTGCTCAGAGTCCAAACGGCGTAGATCCGCTGGTATCCGAACAAGATCCAGCAGCGGCGTGCTTGATTCGGCCATACCCCGTTCCCTTACCCGTCACGTTGGACGATAAAGCGCGCGGCGTCTCTCAGAAAGTCCGCCGACTCGTTCCATAAATCGAGGGCGCTAACCGCCTGCTCGCTCAGCAACCCGGCTTGACCCCGCGCCCGTTCAGCCCCTAGTACCGAGACGAAGGTGGCCTTTCCAGCGTCGGCATCCTGTCCTGTAGGCTTGCCGATTCGCTCAACATTACCCTCCAGATCAAGCAGATCATCGGCGATTTGGAAGGCCTATCCAAATTCCTGGGCATAGCTGTGCAAAGCATGGAGATGTCGCTTGGAGCCGCGCCCCATTATTGCGCCGGCCATAGCGCAAAAAGCAAACATCTCGCCAGTCTTCATTCGCTGCAGACGGGTGATCGCGCCAATATCGAATTCCTCGGTTTCGGCGAGAAGATCAATCATTTGGCCACCAACCATTCCCGGGGCTCCCGCCGCCTTTGCAAGCGCCGAGACCAACTCACAGCGTACCATCGCATTAGAATGCGTTTCCGGTGCCGCCAACACCTGAAACGCCAGCGATTGCAGCGCGTCACCAGCCAGAACCGCCGTTGCCTCGTCAAACTTTACATGGCAGCTGGCCTTGCCCCGCCTAAGATCGCTATCGTCCATCGACGGAAGGTCGTCATGGATCAGAGAATAGCAATGCATAAATTCAACCGCCGCACCGACTCGAACCGCGCAACGCGTGTCCACACCAAACAGCGCCGCCGATTGCATCACAAGGAATGGCCGCAACCGTTTACCGCCACCAAGCGACGCGTACCGCATCGCCTCGAGTAAAGGTGCCTCGGCATCATCGACCTTCGGCAGCAACAGATCCATAATCCGCTCAACCTGGGCGGCAGAATCGCTCATTGCCTTACTCAGCCTAACCCCTTTCATCTCTATAAATCCAAGCGCCATGATCAGCTTTCGAAGTCCGAGGTCTCGGCTTGGCCACCGCTTTCCGGAAGCCGAATCTTCTCGACTTTCATGCGCGCTTCATCAAGTTTTTTCTGGCAATGCTTCTTGAGTTCCGAGCCGCGTTCATAGGCCATGATTGCATCATCGAGCGACCCCTGACCACTTTCAAGGCGTCCAACGATTTTCTCCAACTCGGCTAGTGCTTCCTCAAAGCTGAGTGTGTCAACGGTAGTCGCAGCATCGGTCACTCGGTGTCTCCCCAGAACCGGACCAGAGTGTATCCGCACGGGCGGGCGCAAACAAGCCGTAACCGGCGCGAAATCAAGGAAAATCGCCTAGTCGGCCCGCTCGCGCATCAGCACCCGCACATGCGCCGCCGCCGATGCCGCCAGCGCGTCCAGGTCATAGCCCCCTTCCAACGACGAGACTACACGGCCGCCGGCATGGCGCGCGGCGATCTCCATCAATGCCTCCGTCGCCCAGGCATAATCATCCTCGACGAAACACAACCCTGCCAAAGGATCGTCGGCATGCGCATCGAAACCGGCGGAAATTATCAACAATTCCGGGGCGAACGCGTCCAGGGCCGGCAGGATAATCTTGGTCATCTCAGCGCGAAACGCTTCGCCGTCCGCCCCTCCAGGCAAGGGTGCGTTTATAATCGTTCCATGGGCACCGTGCTCCTGACGCGAACCGGTACCCGGATAGAGTGGCATTTGATGGGTCGAGGCGAACATCAGATCCGGCTCATTCCAGAACATTGCCTGGGTACCATTGCCATGATGAACATCGAAATCCATGACCGCGACGCGTTTCAAGCCATACACGGCGCGGGCGTGGGCGGCGGCGATCGCGACATTGTTGAAAAGGCAAAAACCCATCGGCGTTTCCGGTTCCGCATGGTGTCCCGGCGGCCGACCGGCACAAAACGCGTTGGTGGCCTCTCCGCCGATCACCGCGTCGACCGCGGCGCAAACACCGCCCACGGCCCTCAATGCCGCCTCACCCGAACCGGGCGACATGGATGTATCCCCATCCAACTGTACGAGACCGCTTTCAGGCACCGAGGCGAGAACGCGTTCTACGTGATCACGGGGATGCATGCGAGCGATCTGGTCCACTGTCGCCAACGGCGCCTCACGGCGCTCCAGGTCGTCAAATGCTGCCATAGCGAAGGCCGCGTTCAATGCCTCCAGCCTGGCCGGCCGTTCCGGGTGCATCGGCCCCATGTCATGGGCGATACAAGCATCATGGGTGAAATACAGTGTCATAGCCGCTCTCGCGAGGTATTAATTAGGATCCCAGCATGAGGCAACCAATGAATTCTGTCACCCTTGGCATACCACGATAACTTCGTCATGGGGCTCGTGTGCCCCTGGCATTTCCCGCCGGTTGTGATATGTCGCGCCGAACGGATAAATTCCCCGAACATGACTTCACCGAGGGTAGTTCCTTGAACCTACATGAGCAGGCTTTGGCCCAACTGCAATCGGTGCTGGGGGAGGATGACGTTCCCCCGGCGGAAAAACTCCGACGTGCTCTGCGCGTGACGGCTAGCCACCGCGCGCAACTCATCGGGAACACGTTGATCCATCGCGGCGGGCTTAAAGTGCGTGGCGGGCCGTTCGCCGACATGCTGATACCCAATCACGCCGCCGAAGGATGCTTCGTTCCAAAACTATTGGGCTGCTATGAGGCCGAACTTCACCCGGTGATCGACCATATCCGCGCCCGCGGTTATCCGAACGTGGTGAACATCGGGTGCGCCGAGGGTTATTACGCCGTTGGCCTGGCCCGGCTGCTTCCGAACAGTCGGGTCTGGGCTTATGATACGGACGAAAACGCCCGAAAAATCTGTGCCTCGGTCGCCGAGCAGAATGGCGTGCGCGACCGCATCAAGATCGCGGGCACATTCGGGCACGACGACTTCGCTGGCTTCCCTGCGGGAGGCACGGTTGTTATCTGCGATATCGAAGGCGCCGAACTTGATCTTCTTAACCCAACGAAAGCCCCGGCGTTGATGGGATTCGACATCCAGGTCGAACTCCACCACAAATTCGACTTCCCAGTAAATAAGGCATTGATTGACCAATTCGAGGATAGCCACCATATCCAACGGATCCTACCGTCAACCCGGGACATAGCGGCTTTTCCCGAGCTCCAGAACCTGGAGCATTTGGACCAATTGCTGGCGTTCTGGGAGTTTCGCAGAGGACCGAACCCGTGGCTGTTCATGTCCGCGCGCAACCAATAGCCACGCCGCGTAGCTCGGAGAGCTTCCCCAGGCAAGTCGCTAAGCGGTTACCTTATTCAACTCCAACCAACGTTGAAGCACCATCAGCAACCAAACCCGCCAACCACTAAGGCGGCCAGCCCTGAAGGTCTCGTGCAGGCGAGGCATCATCCGCCGGTCCAGAACCCCATGCGCGGCGGTCCGCTGCTCGTCAAAACTCGCCTCGGCCAGGCTGTTCATCGGCCCCTTCATCCAAGGGCCGAAAGGCATGCCGAAACCGCGTTTCGGAATAGTATCGAAACCTTCGGGAAGCATTGGCCGGGCAGCGTCGATCAAGATTCTCTTGATTCCACTAGCCCGGTACGAGTTGCGCATCGGTTCGTCCGGAATTGGCTTGGAGATACGGGCGTCGACCGGGAGCGAGAGTGCGAAATCGATGATCCCGACATCAAGATACGGCACTCTGACTTCCAACGAATGCGCCATCGACATTACATCGATGTCCCGCAGCAACTGGTTGGTGGTATATCCGCGCAGCGTAAGAGCCGTCATCCTGTCAACCGCCTGGGCGTCTGACAACTCGTCCGTCAGCCGGAGCCCGAGTGCCGCCGGCTCCAACATCGCGTTACGCAGTTTTGGCGCCAATAGATGGCCGACATCACCATCGCCGAAGGTTTGATGAAATTCCGCGTTATACGCCGCGTAAGCATCTAGAAAAACACCTTCGGCCGGCGGATTGGCAAGGACGCGAGCATGCCATGGATACCCCATGAAAAGATCGTCGCCGCCGGTGCCGGAGATCGCGACCTTGACATGCTCAGCCGCCGCCCTGGACACCAGATAGCTGTTCAAACCGTCCACGGAAGGTTGATCCAGCGCGGTGACCACATGATCAAAACTGTCGGCGATCTCGGCGCCATCGACCACGACACGATGATGGTCGGTACCAAGGTGGGTCGCGATGCGCCCCGCCTCACTCGTCTCATCGACAGCGCTCAGCGTTTCGTCGAAGCCGACCGAAAATGTCTTCACCCGACCACCGATCTCGCCAGCCATGAGCGCCACCAACGACGCGCTGTCCACGCCGCCGGACAGAAAAGCACCAACCGGCACATCGCTAATCATTTGTGCTTTTACGGTATTACGAAGAAGCTTCCGCATCGCGTCGACCTGGTCTTCGTAGCCAAACCCGCGCAGCTCAGCGTGTCGATTGGTGCCAAAATTCCAAAACCGCTCGATCCGGGTTTGGCCACGTTCATTAATCAAGGCATGGGCCGGGGGCAGCATCTCCACACCCTTTATCAACGTTCTTGGCTGGTAGACCGAGCCCCGCAACAAAAGCGATCGAACCGCGCCCGGATCGACCCGTCGCTCCACCAAACCGGTCTCCAGCAGGGCCTTCATTTCGGAAGCGAAAACAATCCCACGCCGGGATTCAGCATAAAGCAATGGTTTGACGCCCATCGCGTCACGCGCCAGGATTGTCTTCTCCCGCCCCGGTCCGGCGCGGAGGTCAATAATCGCCAGCGCGAATATCCCGCTCAATCGCGGCAGAAATGCTTCTCCGTATTCCTGGTAGAGCTTTAGAACCACCTCGGTGTCACCGCTCGAATGAAATCGATACCCTTTGGCTTCCAGAAGGGTCCGCTCGGCGGGCGTATTGTATAGTTCGCCATTGTAGACGATCCAGATATCCCGATCGTCATTCGCCATCGGCTGGTCGCCTTGGCTGGAGACGTCCTGGATCGCCAAACGCGCCATGCCGATCGACCCCCGCGGCGCGTCATACTGGCCCTGGCCATCAGGTCCTCGATGATGCATCGCGCGGATCATTCGGGCGACCACATCAGGGGCGCTTTTACCAATCAGCCCACATATTCCGCACATTGCCTTGGCTCCGCCGCCTATTCGGAAGTTTCGGGGCGAAGCATACTTCCGATATCGAAACAGCAGCCCTTACAAATCTCGTCACCGGCATGAATATAGTGCCGGAGCCATTCCTGAATCGGTGGCGCCGCCCAGGCCTCGGCCATCGGCGTGAAAAGAATGTTGGTGTGCTGATAACTCGTCGGATCAAAACTAGTACAGCACGGGGTCATAAACCCATCGACCGTTATAAACGGCGAGAAAAACGGTCTACCACAGCGGCGCCCAGGTTTTGGCTGCTCAATCGTCGAGGTATTCAAGGTCAGCATCAACCGTGGCAAAGCGCGGCCGATTACCTTGAGCATTTCATCGAGCATTTCCAACTCCCCACGATCGAACATCGTGCGGGGCTGGTTCGAGGCCTCGGTCTTGTAATTGATCACCGGCATGACCTCGACCGTGAAGCGCTTGGTCGGGAACAGCTCCTCACCCATCGTATTTAGTTCCTCGAGTGTGGCCGGAAGGTCAAACATATTCAGCTTACTCGCCACGATCGAGATCACAATGTGGCCGAATTCCCGATAGATTTCCCGCAGCAGCCGTTTCAATTTCGGTACCTTGGTGCCGGACCGGCAACGCTCCACGACTATGGGGTTGAAGGAGTCGACGGACACGCAGACGTAATCTAACCCAGCCTCACGCAGCTGGCGAAAATAGTCCGGAGTTCGGGTTACCGCGTTTGAATTCAGTGTGATATATTTGAAACGTCCACTCGCCCGCGCTGCGGCCGCGATCTCCAGCAGTTCAGGATTCAGGGTTGGTTCCCCCACGCCTTGCAGGACAAGGACTTCCGCTGGTGGCGAATTCTCGATCAGCTTTTGGAAATTCTCCAACGATAAATGTTTGTCCGTCCAGGTCCCCGCCTGAACACCGACGGTCCGCGAGCATTCCTGGCAAAACAAATTGCAGAGCGTTGTTACCTCGATCTGCAGCCGTCGCAGGCGCTCGGGTGCCTCGAATAAATCTTCACGAATGCTCATGACGGCTCATCCGTCCCTTGGTTGATAGATTGCGCTGCGGCCCCTTGAGGAAGGGGCAGTCTCGCCCTGACGATACAAACTAGTCCTCTATTGCCTTCCCGGTGCCCGGTCCGTCAACCAAACTGGCAACCCCAACGGCGGAGCACCGGGACCGGACGGGCCAGCGCGGGCGTCATTGAATTTGATGACGATCCGGGCGCGGGCGGTTCACTCTTACAATCCGCGTGAATCATGACCATATAAAAGAACCTGCTGGCTAGGTCCGCAGTAACAATTTGATATAGTCCGCGCGGAATTGATCGTCTCCCAATTAAC
>JAPKDN010000189.1 GCA_028822575.1 Alphaproteobacteria bacterium
GGTTATGCCACGAGGGATCGATCGTAAAACCTTCATGAAGGATCTGGAAGCGACGATTGAGGCCGCAACCCGAGAGATCGATCAAGCCGCCGCCGTATAGGCCATCTTCCTTTCCAAGCTCGGCTTGGCCTTACTTTATGGTAAGCTTGGAAATTTGGATGTTCCACAACATTTCATCATTTCCTATGATCTTTAGGAGCCGTTTCCAAATTTCGGTTCTGACGGTCTGAATACCGTCGAAACCGCTAAGATCCTCAGGCCGCAGGCTGCTCAGATAGATATTCACCGCGTCGCGAATTTTGGGCTCCTTGGGCTCAATGAAGGTTTGGGCTGTTTCATTGGGAAGCTCCATCGTGAAGCTCAACAGCAGGAATATCGGCTTGCGGCGCTCCGACCGTAGATTGACCACGAACTCATCCATGGTGAAATAGATGCGTTGGGCACCGGATTCTGCGAACGCGTCGGGGGGTAGATCCTTCTTGATTTTTTCCGTCTTGACCACGGCCGGCGGGTCGCCTCCAAATATTAATTCGGGCCCGATTCCTGGGATTAACTTTAAAAACAGCACCCCGACCCCCGCGCCGATGAGCAAAATTAACGGCAAAATGAAAATGATCAGGGCTTTTTTCATGTGTTGATCCCGTCGCCGCGTTAGTCCGCGTTGACCATCAAGGCCAGTTTCTTGTGGACCCCAATGGCACTATAAGTGATTTGTGGGATGCTTGCCAAAGTCAGTTGTCGAGGTCTTTTGGCTTGCGCTGTTGGGGTGGTGGCGATGATGCTATGATGTATTATATTTTAGGGAAGCCTGGGGAAAGGCAATTGGCACAAGCATGGCGAGCGAAGACGCATCAGCACGCAGATGGCTTGACTATTTTATGAGCCAACCGAAATCCAAAAGCGAAGAGGACGCGGCGGAAATACCCGAGGCATGGTCTTTCGTAATCGAGACTCGTGGCGAGGATATTTTGTTGCGCGTTCGGTTTTCCGACGGTCGGGAACGGACCTTCAAAATGGGGCCGGATGTCGCGCTGTATTTGCGAGAATATCTTACCGTTGCCTTGAAAAGCACTGATGCTTACGGAACCTCGGAACCTTAATCGGGTTCATTTCTAGCCATGTGCCCGTCCTCGTTACTCCGCCCCCATTACCGTCCGGCGGCGTAGCCTTGCATCCCGCGCGGGTTCGCGGCGGCTTTCAAGAGGCGACCATCACGGGCGGCAGCGGTTAGGCGTCCCTCCGACCAATCCTCGCCAACCTCGACTTCATGCCCGCGGCGTTTCAGCTCGGCGATCGTGGCTTCTGGAAACCGCCCCTCCAGAACAACTTTCCTTGGCGAACAGCCCCGAGGCCAGAAAGAGCTTGGAAAATGTTCGGTATGAAAAGACGGACAGTCGATGGATTCCTGCAGATTCATCCCATGATCCGCGTGATGCAGGAACATTAGAGCCGACCATTGATCCTGTTGATCGCCGCCCGGCGTGCCGAACACCATGTAGGGCTCGCCATCCCGCATCGCCAGCGATGGGGATAGGGTCGTTCGTGGCCGCTTTTTGGGCACCAGTGCGGAAGGTGAACGCTCGTCGAGCCAGAACATTTGCCCCCGGTTTCCAAGACAAAAACCAAGCTTGGCAAGGACAGGCGAGCTTTGCAACCAACCACCACTCGGGGTGCAGGAGATCATATTTCCGTGCCGGTCGATAATATCCAGGTGGACGGTATCGCCGGTGGAAACGCCGGTTTTGGCGACGGTCGGCTCGCCCACGCCCATCGAGGCCGCCGCCTCCACGCCGGACCGGTCGGCGGTGGCCATGTCGATTTCGATCCGATATCCGTCGATGTTTCCTGGTCTGAGGTCACCGGATGCTTCCAATGTGATCAGGCTTCTACGACCGGCATTATAGTCCGCCCCCAAAAGGGTGCTCATGGGGACATCGATGAAATTCGGATCACCGTAATAAGCCTCGCGGTCGGCGAAGGCGAGCTTGGCCGCCTCGACGGCAACATGGACGAAATCTGGGCCCGTTGGGTCCATGTCTGCCACGCCCATGCCGTCCAGTATCGCCAACTGTTGCAAAAGCGCCGGTCCTTGGCTCCACGGTCCAGGCTTGCAGACGGTGTAACGGCCATAATCATAAGTCGACGGAGTATCGTAGCTGGCACTCCACCCAGCCATGTCATCGCCGGTCAGCAGGCCGGAGTGACGCCGGCCGGTAACGTCCATCACCGCCTCGGTGCGCGAAAACCGGTCGATCTCCTCGGCGATCCACCCGTGCGACCAAATTCTTCTTGCTCTGTCTATGCGGGCCTCTCGGCTTCCGCCACCGGCGTCGGCCTCGGCGACGACCCGCGCATAGGTCGCGGCCATGGTGGGGTTGGAAAACAGTGTGCCTGGCGCCGGCGGTTTGCCTCCCGGGAGATAGAGATCGGCGGAGGTTTTCCATTCTTTGGCGAAGAGTTCGCGCACCGTGTCAATTGTTGCCGTGATTCGGGGAACGACGGGATAGCCCTCCCGGGCCAGAATGATCGCTGGCCCCAGTGCCTCGGCAAGGCTGATGGTGCCGTGGTCTCGCAACAGGGTCAGCCAAGCATCGAAGGCACCGGGGACTACGGCGCAGAGTAGGCCGCTCCCAGGAATAAGGTCGAGCCCAAGCGACTCGAACTTGCCGAGCGTTGCTGCAGCGGGGATCGGACCCTGGCCGCAGATGACGCGAGGTGCCGCTTCGCCGGCCACGTGGAATATTGCGGGCATGTCGCCACCCGGGCCATTTAAGTGCGGTTCCACGACCTGCAGCGCGAACCCCGTCGCGACCGCCGCGTCGAATGCATTGCCACCTTTTTCCAGGATCGCCATCCCGGTGGCGGTGCCGAGCCAATGCGTCGTCGTGACGACACCAAAAGTGCCTAGGAGTTCAGGGCGCGTAGTGAACATGGGACCACTCTAGACTGTTTGCAGGTCGATTTCGTTGGAGCGGACTATAAGGGCGCCGCTTGGGCGTCGGCAACAATTGGAGCGCAGTCCGCCGATTTTGGCAGAAAACGGGCTAATCTTGACAATAGATGCAATTTTATCTATTTAGAAGGGTGTTGTATAAAGGAATTGGCCTAGAAGTTGCTTTATTCGTTTTGTGAGCGCGTTATCTGGCAACTGCAGTAGCAGGAGTGAAGAGCATGCTGAACGCGGCAGGGGCTCTTAGTATTTTAGGCGGTGGAAGCGGAGGTGGCGGATCGTCGATCTCCTCTTTGACGCTTTTTAAGCAAATCCGCAAGAACGAGGTGGCGTATCGGGAGCGATTCCTGAGCCGTGTCGACGTTAAAAGAGATATTGATAATTTCAAGAACCGAGTAGGTAAGCTGGAGGGCGTGGACGATCTGGTCAAGGACCGGCGCGTGCTTGGTGTGTTGCTCTCCGCTTTTGGTCTTGAATCCGAGATCAACAATCCGGGTAAGATCAAGGTGATCATCAATAGTGACCCTACGGATGTGAATTCCTTTGCTAACCGGCTCAATGATCCGCGATTTGCTGCGCTGGCGGCATTTGTCGACGCGCCTAACAAGGATTTGATAAATCTGGTTACCGCTAGAAAACAACAGGAAGTGATCGACAAGTTTCTCGCCAACGAATTCCAAAAAAATGTCGGCGCACAAAACCCTGCGGTTCGAGATGCGTTCTTTTTTCTCAACAAAATCAATGATGTCAACAGCACATTTGGAATTTTGGGTGACCTGCCACTCAGGTCCATCGTGACCAGTGCGCTGCGCCTACCCCCGCAGATCGCCCAGCAATCGGTGAACAAACAAGCGTCACTTATCGAGGCCAAATTCGACATTGGCCGTGCACGGCTGGGCGGTGCCGCGGAGTCGACCTCTAAGAACGAGCAGGAACGCCTAACCGACGACATCGCGGCTCTTGAAATCGCGACCGCGCAGGTGACTGCGGCCGAAACTGCGATCGCTGCGATTAAAACCCAGTTGGGGACGATTCGAACTAAACTGTCGGATCTGGCGAATGTCACCGCCGTCGATGGCGTCAACGCCACGGAAATTCCGATCCAGAAGGCGGCGCTACCGGACCTTATTCGGCAATCCGGATTGATCGCGTCGGCCAATGACGCGCTCTCACGGGCGACGCCGCTCTTCGACGAACTCGACGGGTTGTTTCAGCAGCTGCGGAACGCGAAGGATCAGGACGCGCTCGATGTCGTGATCAGTCAGTTCACGACCCAGGCAGATAAGATTCTCGGAAACCAGGGGCTGATCAACAGCGCCAACTATACCGATCCGAATACCGGCACCACCGAGAATTTGCTTCGGCCGACTGGGGATAGAGCGCTCGGAATTACCGCGATCACTGATAGCAAGATTGTAACTGCGGTCAAGGCGGATGGAACGGCCGTGGCAATCACGGGGTTCGATTTGAGTGGGTTCCTGACCAAATTGCAATCGGCCCGTGATCAGGTCGCGGCGACGAACTTAGCCACCCGAACCGCTGATGTTGCCGCTGCGGAGAACGCCTTTGATATGGCACAGACCGACTTCAGCGGCGCTGGTATTCAAAACGGCGTCAATGTCGCGAGCTTTGGGGGGACGACTGCTGGTGTCGGGTTTGCGCATAGTCTTGGGTCCCAGGCGCTTGCCAAGGGTATTTCCTCCGTTGATGACGCGAACACTCGTGTCGCCGCCACTCAGGGCTTGCTAGACGAAATCCGTCAGCTGACGCTTGCCGCGGTCGTGCCAGGGGCTGATCTGGTGAAAATCAACGAAAGCTTCGCGCTCAAGGTGTCGGCATTGCAGAGTACTATCAACACGCCGGGTTCGGTGACCGATGGCACCAGCACCATAAGCTTCGATAATCTGTTGACCAGCGGAACCCAGGACTATATTGCCGAAAGCGGTGTTTCTGTCAGGGCCAATGGCGGGACCTTTGATACTACGATCCTTGCCGCTCTGCCGGCGTCGATTACGGCGGCTAACGCGGCGACGCTGAAGAATGCTATTGACAATACCTATCGCCCGGCTGCGGACGCGGTAGCTCGGGATCTTGGTCGGAACCGCACAACCTTGAATTTCGTAGCCAATACCGTCGATCCCCAAGGCGCGCTGGACGCGGAGATAAGGAAGTTGACCACCGATCTCAATACTCTGGTCGCCGCCGCCGCCGAAGAAGGCGAGAACCTTATCCAGCCTTTCGCCAACGACCTCCGGATCGCGCTTACCTCGGTTGGATCGGTTCTGAGCGTGTCCGCTCAGACTGACTTCAAAGATACCTTTAACGCCGCGCTGTCGAGTTTCTCCTATACCGTCCTTCATGGTGGGAGTGTCGCCGAGAGAACGTCCTTGCTCAATGACGCGCTGTTCGCTGCCGGCAGCACAACCAGCAAGCTGAAGGGCGATAAATTCGCCCTCAAAATCCAAAGCACGATTTTAAATGAGAAAACCGGTAGGTCTGTTCAGACAGAGTCTACCTTCCTCAAGCCGCTCAAGAACACCGCCTATGCGGTGAAGTTTATCGAGCAGTATCTGATTCAAAAAGATTTAGAAGCCCAGGGTGGCTCTCTCGGTCCGGTCAATAACAACGCGGCCCTGATCGGTTTGATTCGAAACATCGCGCCGGCTTCGGGCCTCAATCTGAACCTGTTTCTGTAAAGCGAAAATACGGCGCCCTAGGTTCCTGAAACCAGGGGCGCGGTCAGCCGGCGTAGCGTCGCGAGCATGCTAAGCGCGGTGATCTTGCCGGTCTTTGGGTTCTCATCTGACGGGATGTTCTCGATCGTCATGGTGAACCGGGCACTGTCTGCCTCGACGGCGATGGTGTGGATGTTGCGGTCCACGCCCGGATCCGCCCAGATTTGAAGCATCGTGCGATCCGGCCCGATTCCCGCGAGGCTGAGCGCGGCGGCGACGTTGACATTGGCTGGAAAGCCGATCGCCCCGGCACGCGCGTTACCCTCGAAAACCAGTTTAGGCTCGGTCAATCCGTCAACGGAAATCTCATTTTCCACCAAATGCGGCGCCCCCTTCAACCCGGTCGGGGGTTTGCGGGTTTTTAGCGTCACGCTAACCACGCTACCTTCGGCCGCAGCTCGAACGGCGTCAAGACCGATCAGGGCTCCAGTCGGGATAATGATCCGCGCGCCGGTTTTCGCGGCTTTGTCCGCCAGATCCATGCGGGGCAGAAGTGCGCCGACACTGGCCGGAATAAAAATTCGGCCAGCTTCGACCGCAGCGTCCGCGACTTCGGCGAAGACGCTGGCCGGTGCGCACTCTATGATAACATCACAGATTTCAGCGAGACCGGCGAGGGTAGTGATACGAGGCATTGCGGAGAGATCCACCAGATTGCGCCGTGCCTTATCGTGATCGCGGGCGGAAACGGCTTCGAGACGCAGTCCGTAAATCAAACCTTGGTCCAGGGACCGGGCGATCTTGAGGCCAATGGCGCCAAGGCCGCCAATCCCCACGCTTAGCTCACGAGGCATGCTGTCTCTCCATCCTCATTGGAA
>JAPKDN010000190.1 GCA_028822575.1 Alphaproteobacteria bacterium
ACATTGTTATCACTGATACCGGTTCTGGCGATTGCCTTTGCTGTTTTCGCGGCTTTCCCTACCTTTAAGGGAGCCCGCGAACAGCTTGAGTTAGCCCTGTTCACGAATTTAGTGCCGGGTATTGGCGGAGAGATCCAAGGTCATCTGACTGGATTTTTGGAAAATGCAGGGCAATTGGGAACCCTCGGCGTCGTGGGGCTGGGGTTGTCGGCGGTCTTGCTGCTAAGCACGATCGAGGCGACCTTTAATCGGATTTGGCGGGTCGAGCGGCCTAGACCCTTGATCGTGCGTTTCCTTTGGTATTGGGGGGCGTTGACGCTTGGGCCCCTTTTGATTGGCGCCAGCATTACACTGACCACGGATATCTTTTCTGTCGCTCGGCAAGGTTTAAGCCGGGCTGGACTGGATGTGGCCAGGTTCAGCATGGAGGTAGGTGGATTAGGCGATCAGTTTTGGTCGATCCTGCTCCAGACGCTGTTGTTCGCCTTTCTCTTCTTCATCATTCCTAACCGGCGGATCCGATGGCGTGATTCCTTGGTGGGTGGTTGCGTGAGTGCGGTGGGATTTCAGCTACTTAAGGTTGTTTTTGCTTGGTGTCTGGGCAATATTTTAACCTATCAGGCGATCTACGGAGCGATGGCGGCGTTTCCAATTTTCCTGATCTGGCTCTATCTGTCCTGGTCCGTTATGTTGTTTGGGGCGACTTTCGCCGCGTCGGTCCCAGAGTGGATATCCGCCGGGAACGGCTCGTCTGGGACGGGTGGCCCAGGGGCGACTCTCGCCATGGCGATACGCGTGTTAGTGGCGTTGAAGCAAGCATCTCAGCAAGGCGGCGAGGTCACGGTCGAACAGCTGGGACGTTCTATCGGAACTGCGGGCCTTGATCCAGTTATTGCAACGATGCTGGAGCACGCGTTTATTCAATCGACCAAAACCGACGGGCTGGTTCTGGTGCGGGATCTGGAATTCGCCACAATTGCTGATCTTCACGCATGCCTTGGGCTGGCGACCAAACCGGTTGACGCGGTGGTGTCCGACGGGGTGTCGGATACGGCGATCCAAGAGGTGATCCAAGGCCTCGCCAAGGCCGAGCGAAAAGCGCTCGATAGTCCTTTATCGAGCGTGACTATGGTGGCTGGTGTAACCAAGGGATGAACCGGGGCTCTTGAACCTATAACCGACGTTGATAGTCGTTCTTTAGGCCTGCCGCCGCACGAAACCACCGCACTGGATAAGGGTCCAGCAAAACCCGTGCTCAAAAGACCAATGGGAACCGAGCGATGAGAGTGCCTAAAAAATTATAATTCTCGCTATGGTGGTATCTATTTGGGCGCGATGTTGTGAACGGGTCTCCCTCGGAAAACGTCGATTGGCGTTACTTAGGAAATAGTTTGGCCAATATTCATTGCAAAGTTCGAGCAAGGCCCGTTTACCGTGCGATTTACGCTGGGGGGCACCGCCTTTGTCGATTGGTGGAAAGTCGGCTACACTATAAAAATCGGATTTCCTTATCGCGGAACCCATCGCTCTCGCTCTGGAAATTTAGTGTACTGCACCCCGTTTTTGAGCCAAGCGTCTGCGTATTTTTTCATGCGTTCTGCCCACATGTTGTGATCTGCGTTACTCTGATCTTTGTTGGGATTTTGTATTGGTATTATGCGACCAGCCTGTTGTCGTAAGCCCAGCGGGCGAAGTTCCTCGATGGTCTCGAAGTCACGGACCCACAGCAGGTTCTCCTTAAGGGGCGGATGAAGCGCTCTGCGACACCGTTGTCTTCGGGTTCACGCACGAAGGACGGCGATGCCTTGATGCCCAGAAAGGTGGTCTCCTTCTGGAAGTCGTTAGACATGGAATTCGAGCCATGATCGTGACGCATCTGCAATTCGGTGGTGGTGTCCTTGGCGACGGCGCCGAAGTGCTTGGTCACGCCCTAGCTGGATAGGCTCCACGGTCTCGGTGGTGATGGTGCCTATCGGGCTGCTTGCCCGGGCGTTCCCCCCGGTGGCGCGGGGCGAGTAGGCCATACGCGCCTTTCAGGCGTCGGGTGCGCCCGGGCGAGGTGTGGATGCCGACGACGCGCAGCCGTGCCAGGTCCTGCGATAGCCTCCGCTGGTGATAAAGTGTCGTCCGGGGAAATTTCCAGCAATGTTCAACGAGAGCCAGACCATAGGGGAGCTGCCCTCCGGACGATGGTCTTCTCGCACAGCAGTTTGTTCTCCATCGTCATCTCGCCGACCTTGCCCTTGAGGTGGGGAAACTCGTCGTCGCAGGGCGCGGGTTTGATCCTTGAGCTCCGTTTCAGCAGCGCCCTCGACTCGGTCACGCCAATCCTCGAGCCTGGCGGTGGTCACCTTCAACTCCCGTGACAGCAATTCCAAGGACGCTTTCCGCTGCAAGCGCTTCACCGCCACCAGCGGCTACGTCACGTCCTTCTTCAACAATACGTCCATGTCGATCTCCTCCAGTTGCGGTTCCTTCAACCGCAGCCAGGTGTCTCAAAAATCACTGATGCACCCTAGTCTGGAAATTTGGTGAGATTTGGTATTTTTCTTGGATGGATCAATCGCCGATTATCGGAATTTTATCCGGTAAGCTGACCCAGCAGCGCCGTGAGAATATTTAAGTCATGGTAATCGACCTACCGCTATCGGACGCCCGCAGAATTAGCCATATGCTCTTGGCTTAAAAGCCAATCAGACTGGAGGATGAGATAGAGGCGATTCTGCGAGATGGCCCGTCATTATTTTAGCCTAATTGTAACAGCGCCCTGACGGCCTCGAGCGTCTGGGCGGTCTCGGTTCGGTTTTAACGCGCGAAGCGATGAGCCTACCCGTACTTCCAACTTTAGACCCGCAGTTGCGAAAACGCACGGCGCTACCCTATGCTTTCAGCGCGAGGTTTTCTGGATCATAAGGGCTTTCGGCGATGATGAGCGCTGGGCGCAACTGATCCAAGACCCGCACTTGGCATTCGCGACCGATGACCGCATTCTCAGCCTTAACATAGCCCAGCATCAATGATTTTCCAACAAAATGGCCATACCCACCAGCGGTGCCGCGGCCGACCACCTCTCCATCCATTAGGACCGGTTCATTGCCAAAAGGATCGGCGTCGTCGGCGTCGATCTCCATCGTACAATATTGATATGGCACTCCTTGGTTTTTTTGAAGCACCAGGGCATCACGTCCGGTGAACGCACCCTTATTGAGGCGTACAAAACGATGGAGTCCAGCCTCCAGGATGGTGTTTTCGGCATTAAGATCCATGCCCCAAAGACGATAGGATTTCTCCAAGCGCATCGAATCCATTGCCCGCATGCCGACATTGGCGATTTCGAACTCGGCGCCTGCCTGACGCAGGGCCTCAAAGAGTTGGATTTGATACTCGATTGGGTGATGCAGCTCCCAACCGAGCGAGCCGACGAAATTGACCCGCATGGCCCGGACATTGGGACAGAAGCCAACTGGGATTTCCTGCATCGTCAACCATTTGAATGCCTCGTTCGAGACATCAGCGTCGGCTATCTTTTCCAGCACGTCGCGGGAATTTGGTCCGGCCAAGACCAGAACGCCGTATTGGTTGGTAACATCCCGGAGATGCACGGACCCGTCGCGCGGCATGGATTTTTGCAGGAAGTCCACGTCATAATCATGCGCCGCGCCTGGTCCGACAAGAAAGAAACGCTCGCCGAGCAATCCATCTGACATGCGAGTGATGGTGAACTCGGAGCGCACCGAGCCTGAGGGGTTGAGTGCGTGCGACAGGCTCATTCGGCCGACGCGTTTAGGCAAGTGGTTAGCGACCATCCGGTCAAGCCATTCACGTGCGCCTCTTCCCTCGACCTCGTATTTTGCGAAGGAGGACAGCTCCATCAAACCGACACTTTCACGCATGGCTTGGACTTCGTTGCCCACATGCTCAAACCAGTTTGAACGGCGATAGGAGTAGATATCCTCGCGTTTGGTGCCGGTGGGAGCGAACCAGTTGGGCCGCTCCCAACCAAACCGCGCGCCCCAGACCGCACCGGCCGAGTCGAGCCGGTCGTAGATTGGCGGTGCCTTGGCGGGGCGGCCAGCCGGGCGCTCTTCCATCGGGAAATGATTGACGAAGACGTGCTCGTAAGCTTCCTCGTTTTTGATCTTGGCAAAGTTCTTGGAGACCACGCCGAACCGTCTCGGATCGACGCCGATCATGTCCACGGTAGGCTCGCCTTCGACGATCCATTCGGCGATCTGCCAACCGGCCCCGCCGGCCGCAGTGACGCCGAAGCTATGGCCTTCAGAGACCCAGAAGTTCGGCAGGCCAAAGGCTGGACCCACCATGGGGTTTCCATCGGGCGTATAGGAAATCGGGCCGTTGATGATGTCCTTGATGCCGGCATATTCAAAGGAGGGAACTCGATGGATCGCCGCTTCCATATGCGGCATCAACCTTTCGAGGTCGCCAGGGAACAGGTCTTTTTCGAAGTTCGCGGGTACCCCGTCAGCGAAACAGACTGGCGCGCCCTTCTCATAGGGGCCAAGGATCCAACCCATCCGCTCCTCGCGAAAATAGTATGAGGAGTCGGATTCCCGCAGCACCGGCAGTTCCGGGTTTCCCGCCTCGCGGTATTCCTTCAGGACTGGATCGACATCGGTGACGATGTATTGGTGCTCGACCGGGATCGCCGGAATTTCCAGACCAACCATTTTGGCGGTTGTTCGGGCGTAATTGCCGGTGCAACTGATTACGTGCTCGCAGGCGATGTTCCCCCTATTGGTCTTGACCACCCATTCAAGGTCCGCGTTTCGCTCGATACCGGTAACCTTAGTCTGTTGGTATATTTCGGCCCCCATCGACCGCGCACCTTTGGCCATCGCCATGGTTACGTCGACCGGGGCGATATGTCCGTCGGTCGGATGCCACAACGCGCCGACAAGATCGTCCATATTGCCGATTGGCCAGAGCTTCTTGATCTCGTCCAGGCCGATCAGATGGCACTCGACTCCAATGGTCTCGGCGGTGCATTGATAGTTGCGGTATTCGTCCATGCGCTCGCGACTTCGGGCGAGGCGGAGGTTGCCGTTGACATGCAGGCCAACCGCCTGGCCTGTCTCGGCTTCCAGGGTCTTGTAAAGCTCCACCGAATATTGATGCAGCTGACCGACGGAATAGCTCATGTTAAACAGGGGTAGTAGGCCTGCGGCATGCCACGTCGAGCCCGCAGTAAGCTCGGTCCGTTCGACCAACACCACATCGTTCCAGCCTTTCTTGGCCAGATGATACAGAGCGCTGACGCCAACAACGCCACCTCCAATGACCACGACACGCGCGCTGGTTTTCATGATAGCCTCCCAATTCGCCACCGCTTTAATATGGTGGATTTACCACCACCGAGAACTGGCATGTAATTTTCAGCTCTGGCGACGCGGAAGCGACAGACTTGTGTCGGATTTGGAATGATGAATTCGCTTTTGGTGAAATCATTTGGCCGCGTGTGCCTGGCTAACCACCGGTGATGTCGGTGGCGGTATTCTTCGCTCTGCACGGCAATGGAGCGGGGTATGAATGCCGAGTGGTTGGGATCTGAGAAGAGAGGTGGTTCAGTAAAACTGAACATTTGAGATATGTGGATTTTCCGCGCAACGTCGGCATGATTGTCACGAGCGAGGAGATGACCATAACGAGACGACCGCGCCGAAATCACAGCTCAGCATTTAAGGCAAAGGTGTCTGTTGCCGCGATCATGGGCGAGAAAATCCTAATCGAGCTGGCGCAGAGTTTTGATGTTCACGTTAACCAGGTTACGCAATAGTGGGACCAGTTTTGGAAAGCAGCACAGGTGCGTTCGGGGCATTGGAAAAACTGGATGTGGAACCCACAATTGATATGAAAACCCAGCATGCAACGATCGGAGAGCTGAGCATGAGCCGACAGGCTATTCTGCTGGAGATCAGCCGGGCAGCATTTATTATCAGGATCGTCTAGTGTCGGGTGCAGATCTAAAGTTGATGCACCGGATCGACAAGTGACCCACCGAGTTTCCCTATGTGGGCAGCTGGATGTTACGGGACTTGCTGGCGCAGGAAAGATTCAAGGTGAGCCAATTATACGCTGCAAAGGCGGAGGCCGCCTAGCAGGACTTGGCCGAAAAGGTCGAGCGCGGTCCGATCTGGGCGGCGGACGGGGCAGTGCGCTGGCGCCTGGTGGACCTCGTGAGTTGGATCCGCTCGGAATATGGTATCACGGTACCGCCGATCACAACGAACCGGACGCTGAAGGTGATGGGCTATGCCAAACTGTTGGCGCGCCCGTGCCACCATGCCCAGAATGGATCTGCGCTCGAGGCTTTCAAAAAGCTTCCCCGACACACTGGCGCTGCTCCAGGCCACGCTCCCAGTCGGTACGCCTGGTGGACCTGGTGGCAGGATAAGGCCAGGTTAGGTCAGAAGAACAAGATAACCCGGCCATTGGCGCCTAAAGATCAG
>JAPKDN010000191.1 GCA_028822575.1 Alphaproteobacteria bacterium
CGCCCCAGTACTCAACATAGAGATCGACGTCCCCAGGATGACAATTGGGCGACGTTTTCCCAAGCGATCAGAAATCCAGCCAAGCAGCGGAGCGGCGATCGCCCAGCCCACAAAACATACGGAAACTAAGGCCGCCGCCTCGGGCTTGCTCAAACCACGCGCCGTCATCAGGAATGGCACACCCCACAAACCACCAAACGCCAAAAGCGTTCCGGTCAGGCCGCCGGCACCGACCGAGGCCAGCCAAGTCTGCTTATTCGAGGCAACGATCTTAAACCCAGCCATAGTCGAGATACCGTCCGCCTTTCGGATCTGCGCGGGGTCTCGAACCGTAACGAAAAGCAACCCAGCCAAGATCAGCCCCGCCACGCCAAGACCAATGTTCGTCGAACGCCAACCAAAAGTAGCTATGGCCAATCCTAACGGCGCCTGCCCCATGAAACCACCAGCAGAGCCGAGCATCTGCGCCCACCCTCCTAGGACCGCAAATCGATTAGGAAACCATCGCGCGGCCATGTTCAGCGCACCGACAAAACTGAAGGCCGCCCCCGCCCCAATCAGGAAGCGCCCGACATAGGCCATCGTCACAGTTTCTGCGAAGGCAAAAACAATCGCGCCGATCCCGGTGACCGCACAGGCGCAAGCGATCAAGTTCTTTAACCCGTGGCGATCAATGAACAAGCCCACGGGGATCTGTAAACCGGCGTATATATAAAGGTAAACAGCAGACAAATTTCCCAAGACTGCAGCACCCACAGAAAATTCGCGCATCAAATCATCGACCATGACCGCCGGCGCGACCCGCAGAATGAACGCGTAGAAAAAGAAAATGGCACAAAACAACCACCCGGCAGCGGCCAACCTGATGTCCGGCGGGGATTGGTGTTGGGTGTCGCTCGAAAATGTCACAGCGCAGCCACGTTGGTCTGTATGGACCGTCACTCTAGCCAGTTTCCGGGACCAGCAAAACCAACAAATTCAAGCCACCAGCAGTCCTATGCTATTCGGTCACGCATACAATTGGGGCTAAGCGACCCAGCGTCATTTCCTCGCCTATGACCTGATCAAGGCAAATCTGCTAGAATGGGACTAGAATCGAAAGATATCCCTGTTTTCAAGTTGGCGAGCTCGCGTGACTAGGTCCCGCCCCCATGGAGCTTGACATCATCGCCCGACGGTTAGAGCACCCGACGGCTCGACTAGGTGCTAGAAAACATGGGACATGACATCACGGTCTAGACTGCGCGTTCCCAGGTTTACTGCATCCCTTTTATACGACAAGCGTCGGCGTATTTGTTCATGCGGCCTGCGCATATGTTGTGATCTGATTTTCCCTGATCTAGGTTGGGTTTTGTATCTGCGTCATGCGACCAGCCAGTTGTCTTAATACCAAGGGGCGAAGTCGATCTGCGCCAGGCGAAGTCTCTCAATGGTCTCGAAGTCCGGGACCCACAGCAGGCTTTCCCTAAGGGGACGGATGAAGCGCTCAGTGGCGCCGTTGCCTTAGGGTTTACGCACGGAGGACGACGATGCCTTGATGCCCAGGGTCTCCTTCTGAAAGTCGTTGGACATGAGGTTCGAGCCATGATCGTGACGAAGCTGCAAACCGGTGGCGATGTCCTTGGCGATAGCGCCGAGGTACTTGGTCACGCCCTGGCGTATAGTCTCCACGGCCTCGGTCGTAATGGATCCGTCAGGCTGCTGGCCCGGGCATGCGCCCCTTCGGTGCGGGGCAGCGTTTGACCACCGTCGAGGTGTCACGCCAACGATAAAGCGTCGCCCGGGGAAACTTTCAGCAATGGGCAACAAGAGCCAAGCCATAAGGCCACTGCATGAAGGGCTAGATCACCTGGCTCATCGTCTCAACCTCCGCCGTGCCAAAGGGGAGCCACCCTCCAGACGATCAATCCTATCGTACAGCAGTTCGCTCTCCATCGTCATATCACCACCCGTGCCCTGAAGGCGGACAATTTCGTCGTCGCGGTGGTCACGGTTTCGCTCCTTGCGCGCCGTTTCAGCAGCGCGCTCGACCCCATCACGCCAATCCGAGAGCAGGGCGGCAGTCACCTTCAACTCCCGTGACAGCTATTCCATAGCCGCGCCTCTCTCCAAGCACTTCACCACCGCCAGTTTAAACTTAGCCAAGCCCCCACGCCGGCGGCTACATCACTTCCTTCTTCAACAACCCATCCATCGCGATGCCCTCCAGCTACAGTTCCTTAAACCGCAGTTGGGTGTCTCAAAAAAATCTGATGCATCGCGCTTTATCATAACGCACCTCCAATACGATTCCACCAGGGTGACACATTGATTCTGACGGTCCTTTTGACAGTGCTGCTGCCAATACAACGCATTTAATTCTTACAGGGGTCTGTTTAACCAAATGAAGCCAATCTTAATTTTCCATCAATACTGCAAATCGCCAAAACATTCTTTTTTAGCGCTAATATTCTTTTATTTACAATGATTTAAGTGGCGACCCCTACGGGACTCGAACCCGTGTTTACGGCGTGAGAGGCCGTTGTCCTAGGCCACTAGACGAAGGGGTCTTTAAGATTTGGCTTTTAAGCCATATTCGATGGGCAATGCAAGCAAGAACATCCGACCAGACTTTTGATGATATCATCCCGGGACCACCGCATGTTTCCCACGCCATTGACAAGCCAGCGCGGCGCCTAGAGCCTTCCGGCGAAAGACATGTGGATCCAGGGGAGACCAACCCATGAAATTTGGCCTGCGTTACGCAAATACCGGTCGCAATGTCTGGGCCGACAAGGCCGTCGCGATCGCCCAGGCAGCCGAGGAAGCTGGCTTTAACAGCATTTGGACGGTCGACCACGTGGTGGTGCCGCAAGACTATAAATCCGCTTATCCCTATGCCGACTCGGGGCGTATGGGTGATGGGAGCGAGGATCTGCAACTGCCCGATCCATTGATCTACATGGCCTATATCGCCTCAGCCACCAAGACCATACGGCTGGCGACGGGTATCCTGATCGTCCCCCAGCGTAACCCGGTGGTAACCGCCAAACAGATCGCCACGCTTGACGCCATGTCCGGCGGGCGCGTCGACCTTGGGATCGGGGTAGGCTGGTTGGAAGAGGAGTTCAAAGCCATTGGCGTGCCCTTCGATGATCGTGGCCAGCGCACCGACGAGTGCATCGCCGCCATGCGCGCACTCTGGTCCGATGACGTGGCGGAATATCATGGGGAGTTAGTCGATTTCGATCCGATCTATTGCCGCCCCCAACCGGTCAATGGCTCGGTTCCGATTATCGTCGGCGGCCATTCCAAAGCCGCCGCCCGTCGCGCCGGGCGGCTTGGCGATGGGTTCTTCCCGGCGCGCGGCGCGTCGACTGAACTTTTTAATCTCGTGCGCCAAACCGCGCGTGAGCATGGCCGAGATCCCGATGCCATCGAGTTTATCGCCTCGGTCCCAGATAATCTTGACGATATTCCTGAACTCGCCAAGGCCGGCGTCAGTCAAATTCTTATCCCGTCCAGCCCCATGGGCGGCACGACCACCTACGCAGGAAGGCCGGAGGAAATATTGGCTCTTAGCGACCTTATGGAACGCTTCGCGGACACTTAACCTTGGGGGTGGAACGTCTCAAGGACCTGACCCACCCACCGCAGCGGCCTACTGGGCTCGCGCCATCAGGCGATGGATGGTGAACTGCGTTGTTTTGAAGGATCGCGTCCATCACGGGTGCGGCCGGTTGATGTGCGGCTTTTGATTTCCAAGCACAACGGATATTGAATTTTGAACAATACATAAAAAATTCAGCTAAAAGTTCGTAATTTTTTGGTTATTTTTAATATAAAAAAGATGATTGGAGAAAATAAAATTCTCAAAAAATCCGCAAACTATATATCGTTTGAAAATTTTATTTTCTTCAATAGAGTTGAAACATAAAAACACTTACTATTTTGAGAAATAAAATGAGCCTGAATATCCAAGCAGAAGGAAGCTGGGCAACCGCATCACCAGGGGTGATTAGCGGATGTTAAGACAAGACAGATGCCTACGCGTCAACGTTATGATCGGCGACCAGCGAACCTCGATAAGCATTGAGCCCGAGGCCTGGGACGCGTTTACCGACATCGCGCAGCGGCGAGAATTACCCATCGACGCGTTGATCAGTGAAATCGAGGCAGTCAGAGGTAGTATTTCCAGAGTATCGGCGATTAGGGTTTATATCCTCGAGTTTTATCGGGACCTGGCACCGCTTCCACCCCAATAAACCTAGCGTCAGGCAAGGTGGTTTCGATTTGAACCCCCTATCGGTCGACGTCACTGTGCCTCTCGGCTATCTGCTATGCTGACCTTATTTTAGTTCTCTTCCCCGCGCCACGTTCTAGTCCCCATACTCAGAGAGTCCACATGGAAGGGCGAGTAAGGTTTTTCATGCCGAAAGATCCGATCAGCGGCATCGTTTTTCCAAAGCCCAAGTGGAGTTCCTCGCGCTCTCTGAGACGCGCGTAAAGAACCCTGGTTTGACGATCGACTTCCGCGTCAATGCTTCGGTCCCGTTCTGCAAAGCTCAGCGCTCTTTCGAGCTCGCCCCCGCTCAACGGCTATCAGCCCGGCGGGTAACACCGTGACGTCCGCCATGGCATCAAGGAATGGGAATACAATCGCTATCATCGCCGGCATCCCAATAGTTTTGGATGGCATGCTGGTGTTCCAACTTGCCTGTTACGGCATACTCTGGCGAAATGCAAACCCAATACAATAACGTGCTTGAGATTGGTGAGACCGTTGTATCATGTGCTTATTTTACTAGCGCATTCGCGATCACGCCTGAATTTCGCTGGTCCGGTATATCCAAGGTCCTGTTCAAAGTGTTGCCGGAGGTGATCAGAGCGGCGACGTGGGGACGCTTTCAGGTACCAGCAGATGAGAAGATGGACCATGCCCCCGCTAAGTCGACGCTTAAGCACCATGTCCCGCAAGCATTCGGGCCGGCAAGCGGCTGGTCAGGAGCGAAAGGCCTTGCAGCGCCTGCGCATCACCATAGGGATGCGCCTCGCCCGGACAAAATCCCTCGACACAGTGGTCGACGGCCCGGATACTGGGCAACAGGAACAGCCATTCTGGGGCGTGAAAGGTCGGGGTTGGATCCAAAATCACAAACTCTGGCATGATTTCTGGATGTTGAAACAGTTCCTTGATATCGGTCCGCTCGTTGGTCATGCACGAGATCGCACTGAACTCAGCGCCGGCGAGCGTGGTCGGAATGGTGATCTGTTGTACTGTCGGCGCCTTGACGGACGGTGCCATTACCTTGCCATCCGGGGCGACAACAGAGCGCCGAACATCCATTTGCTCTAGTGTATGAATATCATTGGCTAGACACAGGGCCATCGCCTTGGCCGCATCCGTGATATAGCCTCCGCCGAATGTGAAGATCTGTTTGGCCTCGGCCTGCCGCGCCGCCTTTTTCGCGGCGATGACGTCGCCAGCAATCTAGTTGCCAAGGGCGCTGCGCAGTTTGCCGATCTGGTTGGTCTCGCGGTTAAGGGTGCCGCTGATCATTAGGAAAACACGCTCGGCGCGTGTCGCGGCGACCTCGCCGATTATCGCTTCCTCCAGGGAGCGTTCCAAAAGTCACCGCGTCCATCGCCCCGAAGGCAAGTCGTCCCATTTGCACCATCGTCCGCATTCGCCATTCATTGAAAGCTTAACTCGCCGCTGCCTCGGCGACACCGGCGGATACATAGCCCCCGTCCACGAAAAGGATATGCCCGTTGACGTACCCGGCGGCCTCGCCGGCGAGGTATAGCGCCGCGTCGGCCATTTCCTCAACCTTGCCATAGCGCCCAGCGGGGATCACCTTCACATAGTTCTTGCGAGTATTCTTGGTATGAATTTTCCGTGTCAGGGGCGTGTCCACGGGTCCCGGCCCAATGGCGTTGACGGTGATCCCGTCGGCTCCAAGATCGCGGGCGGCCTGCCTAGTCAGGCCGATGACCGCTGCCTTCGATGTCCCAAAGGCCGGACGATGCTCCCCCGCCCGCGCGCCCGCGATCGAGGCGATGTTGATGATCCGGCCGTATTTTTGTTTCACCATCTCACGCGCGGCGGCCTGGGCACAGTAGAAGGTCCCGTTCACGTTGATCCGCATGACCCGATCGAATTCCTCAGGCGTCAGATCATTGAAATGCCCGAAATGACCAACACCGGCAACATTGGCGAGAATGTCCACGCGCCCATATTTTTCGACGGTTTCGGCGACCATGGCCTGGGCCGCCTTATAATCCGTGACGTCGACCTGGAGCCAGGAGGCCTTGCCGCCCTTGGCGTTGATGGACAAGGCGGTTTCAGCCACGCCGTCGGCATTCATGTCGGCAACGACGACAATGGCGCCATTACAAGAAAATGCGTAGGCGATCGCCTCGCCGATACCCGATGAACCACCGCTGATCAGTGCCACTTTGTT
>JAPKDN010000192.1 GCA_028822575.1 Alphaproteobacteria bacterium
TCGTATCGAGATCGCTGTCTGGGTCTAGCAGACGGGCGTTTTTATAGATGGTTCTGGTCACTGATTTTTCGCCCACGGGTCGATTTGCGCGCTTACAAGCGCTTCCAGGCAGGCCATACGCACCGCGACACCGATCTCCACCTGCTCGCGGATTAGGCTTCGGTCGATATCGTCCGCGACCTCGGAATCAATCTCCACACCTCGGTTCATTGGCCCTGGGTGCATGATTAGGGCATCTAGCTTGGCGACCTTGAGCTTTTCGTAGTCCAGACCATAAAGTCGGTAATATTCGCGGATTGATGGAACAAAGCTGCCCTTCATCCGCTCGGTCTGCAGGCGCAGCATCATGATAATGTCTACATCGGCTAGGCCGCGCTCCATGTCGTGATGTATCTCGACGCCCATCCTTTCCAGACCGGCTGGAAGAAGCGTCGGCGGCGCCACCGCCCGAACCCGGGCACCCATGATCCCCATGAGATGGATATTCGAGCGGGCGACGCGGCTGTGGGCAATATCACCACAGATCGCTACCGTCAGCCCCTCCAGGCCACGCCCAAGGCGTCGGCGGATGGTGAGCGCGTCGAGCAGCGCCTGGGTCGGATGCTCGTGGGTCCCGTCGCCTGCGTTGATCACCGAGCAATTGACCTTCTCGGCCAATAAATGCACGGCGCCGGAATCCGCGTGCCGGACCACCAGCACGTCCGGGTGCATGGCGTTCAGGGTCATAGCGGTATCGATTAGGGTTTCGCCCTTTTTGATCGAACTGGTGCCGACGGACATGTTGATCACATCGCCGCCAAGTCGTTTGCCGGCAAGCTCGAAAGAGGTCCGGGTTCGGGTTGAGTTCTCGAAGAACAGATTGATGAGCGTCCGACCGCGCAGGTTCGAGTGCTTTTTGTCACCCTTGCGATTAGCGTCTACATAGACGTCCGACTGATCGAGCAGTCGCTGGATATCGGAACGTTGAAGGCCTTCGATTCCAAGCAGGTGTTTAAACCTGAACAACGGCTCGGAAAAAGCCTGGGGGAGAGTTTGTGTTGTCATTAAAGCGGTACTATAGGTGGGCTTGGTGGGCGATCACAAGCGTCGTCGCAAGGTGGGTCGGGAACGCTTTATTTCCAAACATTTCGGTACCACTACAGTTCGCGCGATTCGGTTCGGCGGGGAGGGAATCGGGAAATGCTCGATTCCAGTTAGGTGGCGCTTCTAAACTAATCTGGGCCGTCATACGTCACATCATCCGAACAGTACCAACATGACGGGGATCGTGACTGCAGCCATTAGGACCTGGGAGGTCAGGATCGCGGCCATTAGTTCGTGATCACCGCCGAACTGTCTCGCCATGACATATGCGGACGCGGAAGTGGGGAGGGCTGAGAACAGGATAGCAACGCCGGTCGTGGTCGGGTCAACGTCCTGAAGTTGGCAAAACCAGGCGGTAAGCACCGGGATGGCTATCAATTTCAAGCAATTGCTAAGCAGCAATGGGATCGAGCCACGCCTTATGGCGGCGAAATCCAACCCCGCGCCTACCGCTAAAAGCCCCACCGGCAAGGCGCCTCGGCTAAGTAGATCGAGCGCCGCTGCGGCCAGGTCGTGAATGCCGGTGCCGGCCAGATTGGCGCCGATACCGCAGGTGCAGCCAATGATGATCGGGCTTTTGCCCAGACGCTTTAGGATCACCCAGACGCTTGGGGGACCGCCCGGCCCAAGGCGCGCGAGACTCCACATGGAAATCACGTTAACCAACGGGATCACCGCCGCAATTCCCACCGCCGCTAGGGCTTGCCCGCTGGCGCCGTAAAGCGGTACGGCGGCGGCAAGCCCGATAAAGGAGTTTTGCCTTATCGCGCCCTGCAGGATCGAGGTGTAGACTGGCCCCGCTATCCCCACGGTCTTGCGGATCCCCACCAAACTGATCGCCACCAGCGCCGTGGCGCCGGCCATCGCCGCCGCCATGGGCATAATATCGAATTGCGACAGATCGGTATTGCCCAACTTGACCACCAGTAGGCCTGGCAACAGCGCCCAATAGATCAGGAGCTCGACTCCGGCCCATAGGCTGTCTGGGAAGGCGCCAGTGCGTTTTAGGCAGTAGCCAAGAACGATCAGCGCGAAGACAGGTAGCAGGGCCGAAAGAATGGTGGGCATCTAATTCCTTTGCTTACGCCGATAAGGGAGTCAATTTATAGTGCCTGCCTGCAACCTCGTCTCTGTTAGGTTAGGATTGCGAGTAAATGCTGGACGATCAACACATAGCCGTTCGAGTCGTCGTCTCGGGCCGCGTTCAAGGGGTGTGGTTTCGCAATTGGACCGTGGGCGAGGCCGAGGCGCGTGATCTGGATGGGTGGGTGCGCAATCGTCGAAACGGGTCAGTGGAAGCTCTGTTCTTTGGGACGAAGGCCCTCGTGCGCGAGATGATCGCCGCTTGCCACGAGGGACCGCCTCTTGCCCGCGTGGATCAAGTCGAGGAAAGCGCGGTGGAAGCGCCCAAGGTTGGATCGGGTTTCCAGCAAAAAGGCAGCACGTGACCCGCTGGCCGGAACGCGCCGACAGCCGCGACTTCGAGACACGACGCCTATGGTTTGGGCGATTGATCGAGACGCAAACTGATGGTGAAGGCTTGTTCCCGCCGCCTCAGGCCGATGCGCTGCTAGCAGAGATAGCGCAGGTTTTTTGCAGCGGTGCTTGGATCGCAACGGTTGTCCTGGCCCAAGCCGCTCTCGACGCTGATTTGGCCGAGAATGACCTATCCGATGGTATGTCTCTGAATGAACTGCGCCATGGCCGAGGGTATGTTTGGCTGCGGGAGAGGCGCAATGTGCTGATCCATGCGGACGGCCCCGGACCGGCGGTAACCGTCGACAGCCGGATACGAGACGCCGGCGCCTTGGAGCGTGATGCGCGCCGGGCGGTGGAACTAGTGGTTAAGGGGCTAGCAGGTCGAGTTTAGACTACGGATAATTATTTCACCGCGACGTAAGCTTAGATTTTTCTTGATGGGCCCATCAAGCTCCCAAGCCCAAAACACGTCTCGAATTCTTCCCTAAGCGCGATATCGACGTCCGACATCGAGACCGGCAAACCCAGATCCTCAAGGCTGGTAACCCCATGCTGGGCGATGCCGCAGGGCACTATGCCGTCGAAATGCCGGAGGTCTGGGCTGACATTAAGCGAAATTCCGTGCAAAGTGACCCAGCGCTTAATCCGCACACCCACGGCGGCGACCTTATCCTCGCGGTCCGGTTGGCAGCGATCGGTCCTGCTCACCCAAATCCCAACCCGACCCTCGCGCCGTTCGCCCCGGACATTGAATTGGCTGAGAGCGCTAATCAGCCATTGCTCCAGCGCGTTTACGTAACAGCGGACGTCCTGGCGACGGCGTTTTAGATCCAGCATCACATAGGCGACCCGCTGGCCTGGTCCATGATAGGTGAACTGCCCGCCACGCCCAGTGCGGTGCACCGGGAATTGGTCGGGGGTCAGCAGGTCTTTATCTTGGGCGCTGGTGCCGGCGGTGTAAAGCGCCGGATGCTCCAACAACCAGACTAGCTCGGGCGCCTCGCCCTCCTTGATCGCCACCGCCCGCACTTCCATCTCGGCCACGGCCTCGGCATAGTCAACTGGGCGATCTGAGACCCGCCATTCGACGTCTTGAGGGGGCAGAGGCACTGATTTACTGGACATATCGATTTGGCGTTCGCTTTCCTTGATTATCGGATGGGGATTTGCTACTTCCGGCTTCTCCGTAGGCGACGAGCCTCCGGGGTTCCGAGCGAGACTAGTGCGGTCGTGGCGGAATTGGTAGACGCGCAGCGTTGAGGTCGCTGTCCGGGAAACCGGGTGGAAGTTCGAGTCTTCTCGACCGCACCATCTCTCTTTACGTCAAAAATGCGCGCTTTAGGCAGGTCAACTGCTCCGTAGCGGGGCTTCACCTCAATCCACCAGACACCATGATCGAATCGGCCGTCATGTAAGGCGCTGCGTCCGAGCATGCGAAGAGCACGGTCTCGGCGATTTCCTCGGGCTGCGCCATGCGGCCCATTGGGGTTATCGCATTATAACCGTTCAATACCTCCGCCGGTGTCGAGTCGTGAAAGGGCGTGTCCACCACCCCCGGCGAGATTGATAGGCAGCGGATGCCGCGCCCGGCGAACTCTCGGCCGATGCCCATAGTCATGGTATCGACCGCGCCCTTGGATGAGGCGTAATGGATCGAGTTACCGGCGCCGCCAACCTTTGATGCAACACTAGCGATGTTGACGATCACCCCCGCGCCGTTTTCCAGCATGTGAGGGATCACCGCCTGGGCTGAATTAAAAGTGCCCTTGACGTTTAAGGCGTAGGTCCGCTCCCAAAGATCATCGGTGATCTCAAGAAAGGGCTTGCGGGCCAGCGCCCCACCGGCGGCGTTAAGCTCGAAATCTACGCGTCCAAAATCCGAGATCGCTTGGGAGACCATGCGGTCGACATCGGCACGATCTGTTACGTCACATTGGTTAAAAGTCGCCTTGGCGCCCATCTGGATTACCTGGTTGGCAACCCGCTCGGCGGCTTCCGGGTCGATATCGGAGCAAACCGTATTGGCCCCTTCGCGAGCGAAAACTAGCGCCGTGGCCCGCCCGATCCCGCTGCCAGCTCCGGTTATCAATATGGTTTTTCCATGAAAATAGTCTGGTGTCTTGGGCATGAGAGCTCCTTGTGATTTAAGGTGGCAGCGCGGCGCGAATTAATCATTAACTTAGCTTGTGAATTTTTTACCGTTGGGGCAACCGCTTGCTTGCCCGCTGATCAGAACTAGGGTCGCCTCAAACGCCCAATTTTAGAACGTTTCCTCGCGGCTCGCATGTTTTATATTGACGGCTTCCACAGGACAGGAGAAGAAAAATGACCGCTTATCTGATTGTGCGCGCCCAGGTTGATCCATCCGTCCGGGACCAGTTCGACATCTGGTATCGTGATGAACATCTTCCGGACGCCTACAAGGCATTCAGTCCACTCAGCGCCAAGCGTGGCTGGAGCGAATTGGAAGACAGCGTGCAGATCGCGTTTTATGAATTTCCTAGCCTGGAGGCGGCGAACCAGGTGATGGGGAGTGATAAAATCGCCGCTTTGATCAAGGAATTCGATCATCACTGGCATGGCAAGGTGACGCGGACCCGTGAGGTCGTGGAGTGCATTCAGAAAATTTGAGGCAGAGATGAAATGTTCTGGGCTGAATTATCCCTGAGCATAGCCATGTGCAGTCAACTCGGCGCCACAGATGTCGTTGACCAAGGCAATCTGGGCCGATGAAAGCACGCCGCGCCAGTCCCTGGCCTGACCTTTACGAAAATAGCTAGAGCCGTCTTCTTCACCTGGGGAGCGTCCGCCGGACAGGTGGGTGAAATCAGTTTCCAGGCGCAAGGCCTCAATCGTGGTTGGCGTGCTGTCCAAGTCAAAGAAATTCAGCATTCCCAAGACGGTGGCCGGAAAGTCGTCAATGAGACTCTCGTAATGAATATCGAAGGTTCTGTCTGGGAATTCCCGGCGTGTCGCGTTGAGCAATTCCAATTGCTTCAGCCAATGGTTGGCAATTTCTGACAGTAAGAAATCACTTGGTTCGTCAAGAACTGAGTTTTTATCCTGGGCGACGCGACGGGTATGGGCTAGGGCAGAAATCGCGATGTCTCTTGGGTCGCGAATAACGTTAATGATCCGTGCGTCGGGCAAATAGCGCATGAACCCCTTGGCGCTGAGGGTTAACTCCTTGATGCCGGACCAAACGACATCTTCTGGCGCCTTTTCCAAGGCGACGCGTATCATGGCATAGAACAATTTCACACTATCACCGCGATCCAGTGGCTCGACGCCCTGATTGTCGCGTTGCTGGTCCCTAAGTGTGATTAGGTCATTGTAATCCGTGACGACGTCTCTTAACTGGGGCCAAAAATTTGTGAACTGATCCTCCGCGCGGCAATGCATTTTTGGATGAGCTCGGCAGATACGTTGAACCCAGGTTGTGCCACTTTTGGGCATCGCGGTAATGAGGAAGTATTTCATGAGTTTAGATTTGCCATTTGCCGCTCCGTCCATTTTATTGGTTTAGCGCTGAACAAGCCCCCTGTAAATTCGCGTAAACTGGGAGGGAATAGATGGCCACCAAGTCGGGCATTTTGTGAGAAGCCGCGCTTTACTAAAATCGAGTTCTGAGGCCCGGCAAGCTTGCCATTGAACCGACGAAGCCGCTTGTTACAAAACAGGATCTATCGCTCGCCTATTTGCCCAGGGTGGCCTTTGCCTGGACCGCCATCGTCGATGATCCGAGCCAGGCTTCAAACCTTACGGCGCGGGGTAATATTGTCGACGTGGTAACCAACGAGCCGGCCGTGCTTGGATTGGCCAATACCGGGCCCTTGGCAATAAAGCCGTTCATGGAGG
>JAPKDN010000001.1 GCA_028822575.1 Alphaproteobacteria bacterium
CGGTTACTGGGAAGTCACCGACCTTGTATCCGAATGAAGCCAAGGCATCTTGTTGGTAGAGAGGAACCGGGTAATGGATCTTGGCCTCGATTCCGCGATCTAGACAATGTTGAAGCAGTTTGTCGCGGTTTTCGGCGAAGACCATGTAGAGCAAGTAAACGTGCTTTGTATCGGCTTGGCGCGTGGGAACCCGAATGCCAGGGATATCGGCTAGTCCCTTGTCATAGTGGTCTGCCGCCTCCGAGCGTTTGATGACGATGTCCTCGACCTGGCGGATAATCCATTTACCGACCACGGCCTGGACTGAATCCAGTCGTGAATTATACCCAAAGATCTCCATCTCATCTCGGTTCCGCAGGCCATGATTGCGCAGGAGCCGGACCTTGCGGTCCATTTCGTCGTCATTGGTTACTACGACACCGGCATCGCCCCAGACATTGATGATTTTCAATGGGTGCATGGAGAAGGCCGTCGCCACGCCCCATCCGCCTACCTTGGTCCCACCGCGCTCGCCGAGCAGGCTCTGACAGCCATCCTCGACCACCGGCAGGCCGTGGCGTTCGGCGATTTCCATGACCCGAGGCATATCCGCGACATCGCCGGTCAAGTGGATCGGCATGATTGCCTTGGTTCTGGGCGTGATCGCGGCTTCAAGCTGGCCTACGTCGAGACAGAAGGTGTCGTCGCAATCGACGAAACGCGGTGCGGCTCCGACCTCGACGATCGCACCGACGGAGGCATAGAACGTGTTCGCTGCGGTCAACACTTCGTCGCCATGCCCGATGTCGAGGGCCTTCAGCGGAATTTTCAAGGCGTCCGTGCCAGATCCGACTCCGATAGCGTGTTTGGTTCCCGCCGCTGCGGCAAACATCGCCTCGAATTCTCCGACTGGCTTTCCAAGAGTGAAATCGCCCGAGCGCACAAGCGCGCGAAGTTCCATGAAGATCTCCTCGGGTTCGGCGAATTGTTGACCTAGGGGCGAGAACCGTACATGTGAAACTGCGCCAGCGCCGGGGTCGTTCAAATTAGCCATCAAAGGTGCCCCTTGGAGAGTGGTGAATTTTCAGCGCCGTCGCGACTGTCTTGGCGCAGACGATTGTATAATTGGATTGCAGGGTATGGGCCAGTGCCTATTGGCAATGATCATTGTTCGGCGTGGTGTCGATGACCACGTCGCCTATGCCCGATTTGCTAGTCTAATGTTAGTATCGCTTCTAGGGACTTTTTCAAATCGAAGGCTTTGCTTGAGCAACGTTTTGACCTATCGATATGGGTTCCACTAAGCACGATCGATGGAAGATGGGGGGGACGTGGAGCCAAAGGCTAGCACGACTGGGCGCATTACTATGGCTGACGCCTTGCGGGCCCATAAGCGCGCGGTTAACGCTGGCGCTCTGGATAGAGCGCGCGCAATGGCGTGGCGCCTTTTGGCGGCCGGCGTTATCGATGTCTCGGTTTTAACGCATATGGCCGAGCATCTGTTTGGCGCCGAAGATATCATGGCGGCAAACCGATTCGCTCGGATCGCGGGGGTGATAGAGCCGACCCGGTTCCTGCCTTATCTGGTGATTTTGCGGATTTCGGAGATGACATCGAAGGCGCGCTCGCACCGCTTCGGTGGTTGGGTATTTGTTTGTGATCCTTCGAACGCCGAAGCGCCGGGGCGGGCGGGAGTACTCGCACGTTCGGAGGGAGATAGCCAAGCGGCGTTGACCCATTTCCGACGTGACCTGGGATTAAGGCCATGGTCAGCCGCTGTCTGGGCGAATGTTGGCGCGATGCTCCGAGACTTGAAAGATGATGAAGCGTCGCTTCGGGCACTGAAACGAGCGGCATGCCTTTTGCCAAGCGGCGCGGCGGTCTCCTTCGCGATCGCTGGCGCGATGGCGGCGGTTTTTGATCAGAAGGGTGCCGCCGAACGATACGGCCAAGTGTTGCTTATTGACCCTTCTCACCACGTCGCTCATCAAAATCGTGCCCATGCGTTGCGGCGCCAGGGGCGCTTTCCCCTCGCGATCAATGGCTATCGGCGATCCCTGCTGCTCGATCCGGACCAACCGAATGTCTTGGTCGCGCTCGGTCAATTGGTTCTCATGGATCGAGATGTCGAGACCGTTCGCGCGCTCCTAGACCGCGCGAGGATCGTGGGCCCCGACCATACCCAAGCGCAATTTTTCGGGGCGCTAACCGATCTGAGAACGGGTCGTTTCAAAGCGGGATGGGAAGGGTATTCCTGGTTTCGTAAGATGGATCTACCACAACTCGCGCGGCGCCAACGGCTTCCCAGATGGCCTGAGGAAGAGAGCCATCCTTCCGGTCTGCTGGTCTGGAATGATCAAATTGGGATTGGTGAGGAGGTCATGTATTTGGGAGCGATTGGGCAGCTCGCTGGACACGTGGACCGCATGGCGATCTCTTGTTCACCGAAATTGCAAGCGTTGGTCAAACGATCGTTCCCCGTTATTGATGTCACGTCGCCCGATCTTGTGGAGACCAATGATCCCGAGCTCGGCTGTCGGCCGTCGGAAGCTCCCTTGATCGTCGCCATAGCCACGTTGCGCCGGAATTTTGAAGAGTTCCCGGATCATAAAGGCTATCTCATCGCCGACCCGGCCCGTGTCGCGGCGCTTCGAGAGCGGTATCGTGCTCCAGATGGGAAACCTCTAATCGGGATTTCCTGGTCGAGTCCCCTTGGATTTCAGGCGACTCGAAAATCCGTGCCCTTGGCCGAGTGGGCCCCGGTCTTTCGGGCGCTGGATGCCCGTTTCATCTCGCTGCAATATCACGCCGACCCGGTTGAAATCGCCGAGGCCCGGGAGCACCATGGGGTGGAGATCGTGGTCGACCCGGGTTTAGAGATTTTCGACGATCTTGATGCACAGGCAGCGCAGATCGCTGCCATGGACCGGGTCATCTCGATCTCCAGCGTCGCCGCTCACCTTGCAGGGGCGCTCGGCAAGCCGGTTGATTTGCTCTATCCCAGTGAAATCGCGCTCCTTTGGTATTGGTTTGACGGTCGATCCGATAGTCCTTGGTACCCCTCCATGACAATCCACCGTCCTTCGCATGATGGAGACCGTCGTGAGCTCATGACGACTTTCGCCCAACATCTTGGTCAAAAAACATGAGTCGGTGCAGCGCCAAGGTGATGACGAAGCAGAAGAGCGCCGCCAATATCGTATCGCTAAGAAAATGCGCCCCAACCGCCATGCGGTAGTGGCCAGTGATTCCGGTCAATCCGAGACAAACCAAGACAGCGACGAGGCGTTTGGCGCCATTGAGCAACAGCGCGAAACCTAGGATCGAGGCGAGGAAGCCGACGTCGCCGGAAACGAAGGAACAGTTGCTTGCGCATTGTTCGGCAGGCGCATATGCGGCACTGAATAGCTTGTTACCGCCAAGAGCCTCTAGATGCTTTGGTCGTGCCCGACCGATGAAATTCTTCAGCAACCCATTGACCAAGAGACCGGGTCCAAGCGCATAGCTCAGAGCCATGAAGGCGATGAATCGAGGGCGCCAGCGCAAAATTCTTCCGCGGGACGCCAAACTGACGGCAGCGAGGGCAAGAATGACGATTATCAAATCTTTCAGGTGAGGTCTGAGCCACTCGTCCACGAACTGGTGGATCACGCCGTCACGCAGCAAAAAGCCGTTACCACCGGTGTGAAAATACCGGGCCACCGCCAGGTCGACCTCCGGAAAGCCAATGAAAAAAGCCGATGCCACGAGTGTGGCGATCGTGACTGGGGGCAAAGCGGGCTTGCCGAACAAAAGAGCCGGAGAGGGGCTATGGCGCGACATAATTATCCAAGGTAAAAATGTGCAGGATCCGCTCTTTTTGGGCGCTGATCGGCACTCGGACAGGCGCTAATCGGACGGTGTCCCTGAAGTGCCGAAGGATTGGAAGGGGCTTGTCCCACTCGGCGACCAGCAGTACTCGGTCGCCCACGCGAGGTTGGTACCGAGCGGTCAATTCATAGTGGTGATCCGGGTGCCCGTCATAATCCCACATAACCGGTTGCCATGGTTCGTCTTTCATCTGGTAAAGCAGCGAGGCCATGGTCTTGCGGTCGTCGGTCAACAGGATACGGTCGGGATGGTTTGCCATGGCCTTGTTGATTTGCGCTGCGGTTTCTGGCCAACCACGCATCCGGCGTAATGGGTCGCTCTTGACCGGTGGCTCGATCCCGGGAAGATCAAGAAAAAAGATGGATAACACGATAGCGACGCCGACATGCAGGCCGACCGAGACCTTGGCCAGCCAAAGGTGAACGCTGGTCACCGCCCAGCCGGCGACCAGGATCGCCGCCGAGACATAGGCCGTGGCCGCCCAGTTCGCGTTGGCCCGTGACAGGAAGGCCTGAACCGTCACGATCGCCAGGATCGGCAGACAGAAGCAGAACAACCATTCTTCCCGTCTGTCGGCCTGGCCGCGGATCAGCTGAACGACCCTCCATGCCAAGGCTGCCAACAGAAGGGGCCCGAACACACCAGCCTGCTCACCGAGGAAATCGAGCGCCTCTGTTGGATGAAAGAGGCTGCCGCCGAGATTGGCGTTCTGCCCGACATGCCCGACCGTCGCCCAACCATTTGCCATGTTCCAGGCAAGGTTCGGCATGATTATGAGTCCCGCTGGCAGGGTAACGGCGAAGAGATACGGGCTGACCAGGAACCATCGGTGCTCGCGACACAGCGCGCACGACAGGACCATGCTAATAAGAAAATAGGCCATAGCGTATTTGCTGAGCAAACCAAGACCAAGGGCGAAACCGAGGACCACGCACCAGCTTGGGGAACGACTCTCCAATACTCGAATCAGGGAATACAGCGCCAGAGCCCAGAAGAACAACAAAGGCACGTCGGTCGAGATCACCGCGCTGGAGAAGGAAACCGCCGGCAGGGTGAGGAACAACAGCCCCGCCCAGAAACCGGTCTGGGCATCGAATAGGCGCTGTCCGATCAATCCACAAAGTAGGCTGGTGCCGGCATGCAGTAGTGGTGACCCTGCCCGCGCGCACCACTCAGCATCACCGCAAACCGCCGCGCTGGCGCCAATCAACCAGGCGATCATTGGCGGTTTTGTGTAGTAGCCCCAGTCGAGATCCTGGCTCCAAGACCAATACTGTGCCTCGTCGCCATGGAAGCCAATCCCGGAGGTGAGCAGCAGCGCGAGCCGTGCGAGCGTGACCGCCGTGATTATCGCGACAAGAAAAGCTATCTCTTTGGTCGACTGGAAACGTTTGTCCTTGGCGATTGCTGTCTCGGCCATTCGTGAGGAAATCCGACTCGGGTTATTGCCTGGGTCTGAGCCCTGACCAAAGAATCTTGGCCCCGCCCTCTCGAGCTTTTAACACTGGAACCACCAGAATGCCGCCATCTTATTCAATACAGGTGCAGCGTTTGGGCATGTCGCGCGGGCATTGTTTTACCAAACCGTCCTTTTCATCAGCTGTTAGTTCGGTGGACTTCTCCGCGCTCCAGGCTTACGCGGCCAACGGGAGGAAAAGACAGACTAACAGTAGCCTCGCTGAACCGGTCAATCATGCTCGCCGGTGGTGTCGGCCACTGTCGCCTCCACCGCCTGAATAATCGTCGGCCAATATTCCTCGCCATTGCCCATGGCAATGGCTTTTTCGAGCATCTGGCCGGCCAGTTCTGCCCCTGGCACCGCGACACCTCCATCCTCGGCGAGAAGCAACGCATAGGACAAATCCTTCAGCGCATAGCGGGCTGGGAACTGCTTCAGTGGAAAACTTCCCGGCACCATCGCCTTGACCCCATGGTTCATACCCACGAAGGACCCACCGGAGCTCTTGTTTATGATCTCCAGCAGATGCCCGCCATCCATCCCGGCTTGTCGGCCAATGGTGATCGCCTCGGCCAGCGCCACGCCGTTTTGGAACACGACCATGTTGTTGAGGATTTTGGCGATCTGACCACAACCGACTGGACCACAATGGGTGACGTCTGGGCCCATGCATAGCAGCACCTCGCGAAACTCTTCCAACACGGTGGCGTCGCCGCCGACCATGATCGAGAGATTGCCGTCAATCGCCGCCTGCTGGGTGCGGGCCACCGGAGCGTCGAGATAGCGGACACCCTTGGCTTCGAATAGGGCGGCGACGGCGCGCGTGGTCTTGACAGGCGTGGTGGACATGTCGATCACCGTCCAACCCTCTCGGGCGGCTCCGAGCAGCGCATCCTTGGAGATACCCTCGACCTCGGGCCCTCCTGGTAACGACAAGATCACCACGTCGGCTTTGCGTGCCAGGTCCTCGGCACTTTGGGTGCGGGTGACGCCGTGCTCCGCCAGACGGTCAAGCGGCTCCGCCGAAAGATCAAAAGCGATCACTAGGTTGTCGCCGCGAAGGGCGATGTTGCGGCACATATGTTCGCCCATAGCACCGGTGCCGATGAACCCAACCGTGATACCCGTCATGTCTGATCTCCCTTGATGGCCGGCTGGCTTGTCTCCCGCCAGCGCTGGTGTTTACCTTTGGCCCATTGAACCGGCTGAATTCAGCCGACGTCAACCGGGGAGGTTTTAACAATGAGTAAGTCGGAGGAACGCGAGGTCTTCGAGATCTACGCCGTGAAATATGCCCATAATGGAAATCGTACCCGCAACAGCAACATGCTCTATGACGATGAGCATGACCGGCCGATGCCGCTCGACTATTTCGTCTGGGTGATCAAGAATGATAAGCGGACTTATGTGGTCGATACCGGCTTTGGCGAGGTCGCGTCGAAAAAGCGCGCGGCGCCATTGTTGCGCAGCCCCGCTGAGGGACTGGCGATGATGGGTATCGACGCCGCCGAGGTCGAGAACGTGATCATCAGCCACATGCATTATGACCACGCCGGCGGTATCAGCGATTTTCCCAAAGCCAAGTTCATCCTACAGGATGGCGAGATGTCCTACGCCACCGGACGCTGCATGTGCTTTCCTGCGATCCAGAAGCCCTTTGAGGTTGATGATGTCTGCGAGATGATTCGCAAGGTCTATGGCAATCAGGTGCATTTCGTCGATGGTGACGAGGAACTTGTGCCGGGTCTGTCTGTCCACAATATCGGCGGGCATTCGGCGGGTCTGATGTGCGTCAGAGTTTGGACACAGCGGGGCTGGGTCGTGGTTGCCTCGGATTGCGCGCATTTCTACGACAACATCCGCCTGCGCGACCCCTTCGTCATCGTCTACAATCTCGGCGATATGATGAATGGGTACACGACCATGGAGATGCTGGCGGATTCGCCTGATCACATCATTCCAGGTCACGATCCGTTGGTAATGAAGTATTACCCCGCGGCATCCAAGGAGTTGGAAGGCGTGGTTGCGCGTTTGGACGTGGCGCCGGTCGCGTCCGACTAATTAGCTTGGGAGTTTTATCGGATCGCCGCTTCGGCACGGGCCAAGGCCGCGATCTGGCGTTGTCCACCATCGTCGCTAGGTTGAGATAAACCAATCCCTTGGGAGGGACGTTTGGAACGTAAACTCGCTGCGATCCTGGCCGCCGATGTCGTTGGATACTCGCGTCTGATCGGCGCCGACGAGACGGGAATACTCGATCACCTACGCGGGTTGCAGCAAGACGTGATCGAGCCGCCGATCACACGGCACCATGGTCGGATCGTTAAACTGATGGGCGATGGGGTTCTCGCCGAGTTCGATAGCGTCGTCGACGCGGTTGTGGCGGCGGTGGAGCTTCAAGAAGCGGTGCCGGAACGCTCCGCCAGTCTCCCTGAGGAGCACCAGATGGCATTGCGCGTCTGCGTCAATCTCGGCGACGGTGTGAACATCGCGGCGCGGTTGCAGGAGGTGGCGTCCAGCGGCGGTGTCGCGATTTCGGATGACGTGTTCCGTCAGTTGCGCGGCAAGCTCGACCTGCCATTCCAGGACAGCGGGGAAAAACTCCCAAGAACATCGCCGAGCCCGTGCGGACCTGGCTGTGGACGCCAATCCTTGTACAGCACACGGACTCCACGCCTGAAGCGCCGCCCGTGCCGAAGGACAAGCCCTCGATCGCGGTGTTACCGTTCAAGAATATGTCCGGCGAGGCAGAGCAGGAATTCTTCGCCGACGGGATGGCGAGGATATCATCACCGGTCTGTCCCGGTCCCGCTCCCCGTTCGTCATTCCCCGAAATTCCTCGGTCTCCCTCAAGGGAAGGCCTGTTGATCCAAGGACGATCGCCTGGGAATTGGGTGTTCGCTGCATAGTGGAAGGCAGCGTGCGCCGGGGTGGTGATCGGATCAGGATCACCGGCCAATTGATCTACGCCGAGGCGGGTGGCCATCTGTGGGCCGAGCGTTTCGACTCTGATCTTACCGATATTTTCAAGGTACAGTGTGAGGTTACCAACGCGATCGCGACGGCGATCGCGCCCGAGATCGATAAGATGGAACGCAGCCGGGCAGAAAGAAGGCCGCCAGATAGCCTGGATGCCTGGCGCCTCTACCAGCGTGGTCTGGTCGCCTATCACACGACGACCTGGGAAAGCCTTGAACAAGCGTTTTAATTGTTCGACCAGGTGAACGATCTCGACCCGGCCTTCGCCATGGCGGCAGACGCTCGCTTGCGGTGGTAAATATTTTACGCGAATGGTGATGAAGGTACATTGAACTGGGCGGCGGAAAAGGCTCGCATCGCCATTGCTTTGGACGCCCATGACACGATTTGTTATTTGGCGGACGCGCGGGTGAATAGCCTTCTTGGGCGGCACGAAATAGCCATCGGACGCCCGGAGGAAGCGGTCAGGCTCAACCCAAGTTCGTCCATGACTCATTACGGGCTCGGGTTCGTGCTTGAGTACGTGGTCCACTCCGAGGATGCTATTCCTCATATCGAACGGGCCGTAAGTCTAGGACCGCGAGGTATTTTTCTACCGGGGTATTTGGGATTTGGCTCGGCCATGTTGTTTTCCTTGGAGCGCTTTGACGAAGCTCTCGATTGGGCACGGCGAGGTTGCAACAACGTTAACCCCAAGCCGCCGAATTTTACGTTGATGGCGGCATGTCTGGTCTTGTTCGATTGGCAAGAAGAGGCCAAGGCCGTGGTCGAGGATATGCAGGTTCGATTCAATTTTAGGTCTATCCGAGATATCAATCGATTTTTGAAGCGAAGTAATATGTTTGGTCGAACCGCCGCCGAGAGCTTGATCGAAACGCTAAGACAGGCTGGCTTGCCCGAGTGACTGCGATAAACCTACGCTAGTTTTTCTTCGCGCCCCGATGTCCATGCCGCCCCAATCGAAAGATCGCCGGTGAGGTTCGTAGGAACGCGACGAAGGGGCTACGGTGTTCCGCCGGCACCGCTGCGCGTTGGGTCATCCGGAACAGGACGAACACTACCAGCGACGCGCGGCAGGCCGAGGTGTAGAGGAAAAACCCGCGAATGCCGTAACTCTCTATCACGACGGGTACGATCAGCGGGCCGAACAACGCACCCGCCGAGAAGGTCAGGACGATGGTGATTGAAAGTTCGACATACTCGCCGGGCTTGGCGAAGTCGTTGGCGTGTGCTGCCGAGAGCGAATACAGCGGCAATGAGAAAACACCAAACAGGAAGATCCCAAAAAAGGCGAAGTTCTGCCCCAGATGTCCAAAGGCCGACAGGAACAGGCCGGCGCCGACCGCGCCACTGGTTGCGGCGATCAAGTACCAACGTCGATCGATCCGGCTGGAGAGCTAACCAAACGGGTATTCCGCCACCGCCGCCACGGCCGCGAAGGTGCCAAACAACCGAATTTGGCCGGCCCTGCGGATCAACCGCGTAGAGAATAGGCAAGCAATGATGAAGCCGAGAAAATACGCCGTCCCCATTAGGCCGATCTCGGTCGGCGAGAACCCCTCGGCATCGGCGCGGATGGCGATCAGTGTCGCCTGCGTGCCGTTTCCTGCCAGCAACACACCGGCGGCGGCGAAAAGTGGAATGAACGGGCCTAGACGCATGGACATGAGGGAGCTCAGCCGAATTGGACCCTTTCCGCAGGCGCTGATGGGATGGAGAAGTCAATGATCTGCCGTCAATCGGCTACGTGTTTGACGTTCATTCCAAGGTTCAAACACCCAAAAGACCTAGCCAGCACGCGAGCCAGCGGCGTAAACCCAATTTAGCGGCCAACAGATAGGCGCGGCTGAGCGAACAACCAACGGGGATGCCAGGCCATGCAGCAAGGACAGATCACTTTCACCGCGATGGAGCGGGTGGTTTTTGGCAAACCGGCGGCCCAGGCGATCGCCGAGGAAGCCTGCAAGCTTGGCGCCAAGCGGGTTTTCCTCCTGGTCGGCGGTACCCTCAACCGCGAAACTGATGAAATTCGCAAGATCGAGGCGGCGCTGGGTGACAGGTTTTGTGGCCTGCATGACAACATGCCTGCCCATTCGCCCCGTCATGCCGTCGTCTCTTGTGCCAATGCTGCGCGCGACGCCGGCGCCGATTTGCTGGTCACTTTTGGTGGTGGCTCGGTCACCGATGGCGGTAAGGCGGTAACGATTTGTCTGAAACATAGCGTCACCGATGAAGATGGCATGGAGGCGTTCCGCACCATTGTTGGCGAGGACGGCAAGCGCATCTTCCCGGTCTATGATGCCCCGGACGTCCGGCAGATCGCGGTCCCCACGACCTTGTCGGGCGGTGAGTTCAATGCCCGAGCCGGTGTCACCGACTCCCGCGTTAAGCTGAAGCAATCTTATGTGCATCGCGGCATCGTTCCGGTTTCGGTGATCCTCGACGGGGCGGTGACAAGACACACCCCGGAGTGGCTCTTCCTGTCTACCGGCATCCGGGCGGTAGATCACGCGGTCGAGACGTATCTGTCGCTGGATGCCAATGATTATTGGGATGGTGCCGCGCTGCATGCCCTGCGTCTGCTGGGTGAGGGTCTAGCGCGGGTCAAGGCCGACCCGACGGATATGGAAGCCCGCCAGAAATGTCTGATGGGCGCCTGGCTCTCGATGACAGGTATCGTATCCGGCACCAGGCTCGGCGCCAGCCATGCGATCGGGCATATCCTCGGCGGCAGCGCCGATGTCCCGCACGGCTATACGTCCTGCGTGATGCTGCCCTATGTGCTGGCCTGGAACGAACCGGTGAATGGTGCCCGACAGAAAGACCTTGCCGCCGCGCTCGGCCAGCCGGGTACCCCTGCTTCGGAGATCCTGGACAAGCTGATTGGTGGCCTTGGGATGCCGCGTCATCTGTGCGATGTGGGGATCAGCGAGAACCAGTTCCCGCAACTGGCTGAGAACTGCATGCTCGACGACTGGACCTTCTCCAACCCTCGCAAGATACGGTCGCCGGATCAAATTGTGGAGATCTTGCGCTCGGCGGTTTAGGGGATTAACCACCGAGCCCCCTCGTGGAGTCTCGAAGGGTCTTGTCGATTAAACCCGCCTGATCGCCCCCACGACCCTTTCACACCTTGATTCCCCAAGGCCGCTCCCCTATTTTCTCGCACCCGCAGCATAAACCCCGGAAGTGGCGAGTTCCGATGGCAGAGAACGGCGCGCCCCGTACCGATTTTCAATCCCTGATCCTGACGCTACAGCGTTATTGGGCGGATCAAGGCTGTGTCGTCCTGCAGCCCTACGACATGGAGGTTGGCGCCGGTACCTTTCACCCCGCGACGACCTTGCGCTCGCTAGGGCCGGACGACGTATGGAATGCCGCCTATGTTCAGCCCTCGCGCCGGCCGACCGATGGGCGCTATGGCGAGAACCCGAACCGGCTACAGCACTACTACCAATTCCAAGTTCTCATGAAGCCCTCGCCGGTGGATAGCCAGGAGCTGTATCTCGGCTCGTTGAAGGCGATCGGGCTGGACCCGATGGCCCATGACATCCGCTTCGTCGAGGATGATTGGGAAAGCCCGACCCTGGGCGCCTGGGGCCTTGGGTGGGAGGTCTGGTGCGATGGGATGGAAGTTTCGCAATACACCTATTTTCAGCAGGTCGGCGGCATCGAGTGTGATCCGGTTCCGCTGGAGCTGACCTATGGGCTGGAACGGCTGGCCATGTATATCCAGCGGGTCGACTCGATCTTCGACCTCGACTGGAATGGGCGTCCGGCGGAACAGGGCGGCAAGCGCTACCGGGATATCTTCCATCAGGCCGAGCAGGAATATTCCGAGCATAATTTCGACGTCGCTAACACCGACCGACTGCTCCAGCATTTCATGGACGCCGAGGCCGAATGCGCGGCTCTGTTAAACCGCGATAATCCGCTGCCCTTGCCGGCCTATGACCAGTGCATGAAGGCTAGCCATCTGTTCAACCTGCTGGATGCGCGCGGCGTGATCAGCGTAACCGAACGCCAGGCCTATATCGGTCGGGTTCGGACCTTAGCAAAGGGTTGCTGCGAGGCCTGGGTCGAGGCCGGCGCCGCCTGGAAAGCGCGAGAAGCCCGAGACGCGGGAGAAGTAGGGGGGGAGAAAGCAAATGGCTGAGCTCTTACTCGAACTCTTCAGTGAGGAAATTCCGGCACGGATGCAAAAACGCGCTGCCGAGGATTTAAAAAAATTGGTCACCGACAAGCTCGCCAAGGCCGACCTGGAATTCGCCTTGGCCGAAGCGCATGTGACTCCCCGCCGCCTTGCCCTGGTGATTGACGGCTTGCCGGAAAAGCAACCGGATGTCAGCGAGGAGCGTCGCGGCCCACGCGTCGACGCACCAGAAAAGGCAATCGCTGGTTTTCTTGGCTCGATTGGTCTGACCCGCAATCAGGTCGAGGAACGGGAGATGCCGAAGGGTACCTTCCTGTTCGCAGTCATCGAAAAGACCGGCGCCGAGACCAGGGGCGTGCTGCCGGGCATTATCCTAGAGGCGATCCAAGAGTTGCCCTGGCAGAAAAGCATGCGCTGGGCCAGGAATTCCTTCCGCTGGGTGCGCCCGCTGCATCACGTGCTGGCGATCTTTGGTGGCAAGACCCTGGATGGCTCGTTGGCGCTTGGTGACTGGACCTTGGATTTCACCGACACCACGCGGGGCCATCGGTTCCTGGCACCAGATGCGTTCTCGGTCACAGGGTTCGCTGACTACCGGGCCAAGCTGCGGGATGCCCTCGTGGTATTGGATCGCGAGGAACGCAAAAAGATCATCGCCGATGGTGCCAGCACGCTGGCCAAGACCGACGGCATGACCTTGAAGGATGATCCGGGCCTCCTGGAAGAGGTTTGCGGTTTGGTCGAATGGCCGGCGCCGCTGATGGGCCGGATCGAGGATGCCTTCATGGAGGTGCCGCCGGAAGCGCTGGTCACCGCCATGCGCACCCACCAGAAGTATTTCGCGCTGGAGACCGCCGACGGAGCCTTGGCGCCGCGCTTCATCACCGTGTCCAACATGAAGGCCGAACCGGCCCGGGACGCGACCATCGTCGCCGGAAACGAAAAGGTCCTTCGGGCTCGGCTTTCCGACGCGCGGTTCTTTTGGGATCAGGACCGGGCCGAGACCTTGGAAATCCGGGTACCGACGCTGGCCAGCGTCACCTTCTATGACAAGCTCGGGACCTTGGCCGACAAGATGAGCAGGGTCGAGGATTTGGCCGGCCGGCTCGCGGCGTTCGTGCCGGATTGCGACGCGGCGCTGGCGCGGCGGGCAACCAAGCTCGCCAAGGCGGATCTCACCACCGAGATGGTTGGCGAATTCCCGGAGCTCCAAGGCATCATGGGCCGCTACTACGCCCGTCACGACGGTGAGCCCGAAGCGGTGTGCGCCGCGATCTCCGAGCACTACGCGCCGCAAGGGCCTTCTGATGGTTGTCCGACGGCACCGATCAGTGTCGCGGTCGCGCTGGCCGACAAGATCGACACCTTGGTCGGATTCTTCGCCATTGATGAACGCCCGACCGGATCACGTGACCCATTCGCTCTGCGCCGTGCGGCTCTTGGTGTTATCCGGCTGATCATGGAAAACAACCTCGCGATCCCGCTGCGGCAACTTTTCGGCTACGCCTATGACCAGATCGGGGTGGATGAGGGGCTGTCTAAGTCCGAAACCACCGACGCGTTGCTAGAGTTTCTCGCCGATCGTTTGAAAGTGCATCTGCGTGAACAGGGCGTCCGGCACGACTTGATCACTGCCATCTTCGCGCTCGGTGACGAGGATGACCTGAACCGGCTGATCGCTCGGGTCGAGGCGTTGAGCGGCTTCCTGGCCTCCGAGAACGGAACGAACCTGCTGATCGCCTATCGCCGCGCCGCCAATATCGTCCGGATCGAGGCGACCAAGGACGGTCGCCATTTCGACGACCAACCCGACGCCTCCCGGTTTGAGCAGGACGAGGAAAAAGCGCTGTGGTCGGCCCTCGATGGCGCTCATCATGCGCTTGAGGCAAAGGTCGAGGCCGAGGATTTCGTTGGCGCCATGGGCGTTCTGGCGGACCTTCGGGCACCGATTGACGCTTATTTCGATCAGGTGACGGTAAATGTCGACCAACCGGACTTGCGCGAGAACCGGCTTAGAACCTTGGCGGGGATCGTCGCGACCATGAACCCAGTCGCGGATTTCTCGGCGGTCGAGGGTTAATGAAAGAGTTTCCGTCGCTTCCACATAAACCCAAACGATGGAAACGACAGTAAACAAGTGGCCGAACACACGTGAATGGCCCCGAGGACGGATGAGACGATGACAAAGTGGGTCTATGGTTTTGGTGGCGGTTCGGCGGATGGAAGCGCCGCGATGCGCGATCTGCTGGGTGGCAAGGGCGCCAACCTGGCGGAGATGAGCTCGCTTGGACTGCCGGTGCCGCCGGGTTTCACGATCACGACGGCGCTCTGCGCCCATTACTATGACAATGACGAGACCTATCCGGACGCGCTGAAGGTCCAGGTCGCGGCCGCGCTTGCCGCCGTAGAGGAAACCGTCGGCGCCAAGTTTGGCGACACCGACAACCCGCTGCTGGTCTCGGTTCGCTCTGGCGCCCGCGCCTCGATGCCAGGGATGATGGACACCGTCCTTAATCTGGGGCTGAACGATCTAACCGTCGAAGGACTGGCCAAGCGTTCCGGCGACGCGCGCTTCGCCTATGACAGCTACCGCCGTTTTATCCAGATGTACTCGGACGTGGTACTCGGCGTTGATCACTATCAGTTCGAGGAACTGCTGGAGATCCTGAAGGAAGAGAAAGGCGTGGATCTGGATACCGAGCTCGACGCCGATGACCTCAAGGGGTTGGTCGTTGGCTATAAGGCCGCTGTCCGTGATGAACTTAACCAGGATTTCCCACAAGACCCCGAGACCCAGCTTTGGGGCGCGGTTGGCGCGGTTTTCGGATCTTGGATGAACCAGCGCGCGATTACCTATCGCCGCCTGCACGACATCCCCGCGAGCTGGGGCACCGCCGTCAATATTCAGGCCATGGTGTTCGGCAACATGGGCGATGACTGCGCCACCGGTGTTGCCTTCACCCGCAATCCCTCGACCGGCGAGAACTTGTTCTATGGCGAGTTCCTGATCAACGCCCAGGGTGAGGACGTGGTCGCGGGTATTCGCACGCCCCAGCAACTCACCCTGGCCGGTAAAGCCGAACAGCATTCGGACCTTCCCTGCATGGAAGAAGTGATGCCCGAGGTTTTCGGCCAGCTCGCCGCCGTGCGTGATCGGCTGGAAGCCCATTACCGAGACATGCAGGATATCGAATTCACGGTTCAGACCGGCACGCTCTACATGCTGCAGACCCGGTCCGGAAAGCGCACGACCTCCGCCGCCATGCGGATCGCCGTCGACATGGCCGAGGCCGGGATGATCACCCAGGACGAGGCGGTCCTGCGGGTGGAGCCAAACGCCCTCGACCAACTGCTGCACCCGACCCTTGATCCCGCCGCCGAGCGCAATGTCATCGCCTCGGGGCTGCCGGCCTCTCCCGGCGCCGCCAGTGGCACCGTCGTCTTCACAGCCGACGAGGCAGAGCGCCGCGCCAATAACGACGAGCGGGTAATCCTGGTGCGCCAGGAGACCAGCCCCGAGGATATTCACGGCATGCACGCGGCCCAAGGCATCCTGACCACGCGCGGCGGCATGACCAGCCACGCGGCGGTGGTGGCGCGCGGCATGGGACGCCCCTGTGTCTCCGGCGCCGGACGGATCCGGGTCGATGCCGGATCCGGTTGTTTCTTCGTCGGCGACGTAACAGTGAACGCCGGCGACTGGGTCACCATTGATGGCTCCAGCGGTGAGGTGATGTTGGGCCAAGTCGCCACGGTGGAGCCGGAGCTATCCGGCGATTTCGGTATACTGATGGGCTGGGCCGACGCCTCCCGCCGTATGGGCGTGCGCGCTAATGCGGAGACCCCGGACGATGCCCGTACCGCCCGAGGCTTTGGTGCCGAGGGGATTGGCCTTTGCCGGACCGAGCATATGTTCTTCGACGCCGAGCGGATCGTCGCGGTGCGCGAGATGATAATGGCCGATTGCGAGGACGCGCGGCGCGTGGCGCTGGCCAAGATCTTGCCGATGCAGCGCGCTGATTTCGTCGAGTTGTTCCGGATCATGACCGGCCTGCCGGTGACCATCCGCCTGCTTGACCCGCCGCTGCATGAATTTTTGCCGCATTCGGATGAGGAACTTGCCCAACTGGCCGGGGCCATGGGCCTGACGGTCAACACCGTGCGCCGCCGGGCCATGGAGTTGCACGAGGCAAACCCGATGCTGGGTCATCGCGGCTGCCGGCTCGCCATCAGCTATCCCGAGATCCCCGAGATGCAGGCTCGCGCCATCTTCGAGGCTGTCGTCGTCGTAGAAAATGAAACTGGCGAGACCGTGGTGCCCGAGGTGATGATCCCACTCGCGGCGACCAAGATCGAGATCGATATCATCAAGGAAGTCATCGACCGGGTCGCCGGCGATGTCCGCGGCGAAAGTGGAGTCGCTATTGACTACCTCGTTGGCACCATGATCGAACTTCCCCGCGCCGCGTTGCGGGCCGGAGAGATCGCCGAGTCGGCCGCCTTCTTCAGCTTCGGCACCAACGACCTGACGCAAACCACCTATGGCATCAGCCGCGATGACGCCGGCTCGTTCCTCAGGGTCTATCAGGATAAAGGCATCATCGAGCGCGACCCGTTCGTCACGATCGACGCCGAGGGTGTCGGCGAGCTGGTAAAAATGGGCACTGAACGCGGCCGCGCCACCCGCCCGGATCTGAAGATCGGCATCTGCGGCGAACACGGCGGCGACCCCGCCAGCGTGGCGTTCTGCGAGGAAGCGGGGTTGGATTATGTGTCGTGCTCGCCATATCGGGTGCCGATCGCGAGGCTCGCCGGGGCACAGGCGGCGATTAGGGGGCGGTAGGGGCGAAGGTCACTGCGAGCCCCGCCAAATCACTCGCCTCGGTACCAATTAATACCAAACTTGACGCAAGCGGAGCAACGGCGCCGGACCATTTGGCTAGTTCCATCCGTGCCCCGACCCGCTGCCATACCTCGGCCTGGTCGGGCGTGTCCGAGAAAACCAGTACGCCCTTGCCTCTAACGACCGACGGTGGAAGCGCGGCCGCGAAAACCTCGAACTTCGCGCGATCGATTGGTCCGCTTGCCGTGAAGGTGCGCGTGTCAAACATCTCCTCCGCGTGATGATGGTGATGCCCCCATGTCGATGGGGTTGCTGAGTGAGACCCGGTTCCAAGCGCGATGCTAAACGGTAGGTCGGCGCTCATCGCGCGCAGGACCGGCGCGCTGGTGTTGATACGCCGGATGCTCGTCTCAACCCGGTCGAGCGCTTCGGCGGTGATCAGATCCGTCTTGTTCAAAATCAAAATATCCGCGGAACGGATCTGCGTCGCGACAACTTCCCCGACCTTTGGGTCCGCCAGACGGTCGGCGACGGTCCCGCCATCCACCAACACCAAGATCGCATCCGGCGCGAGCAACGGGTCGAGCCGGGCGAAATCCATGATCCGGTCGGGTTCCGACACGCCGCTGGCCTCAATCAGCACATGGTCGAACCGCTCCGGCGTTTGCATCAATTGAAGCATTGCGGTGATGAAACCATCGCTCATGGAACAACAGATACAGCCGTTGGCCAGCGCGATGGTTTGGCCGTCATGGGCGGTGATCAGCGCCTCGTCGATGGCAAGCGCGCCGAAATCATTGACTAGCACCGCGTATCGCACCCCATCCGAGGCGCCTAGCACACGATTGACCAGGGTGGTCTTGCCGGCGCCGAGAAACCCGCCGATGACTGTGAAGGGACGCGGCGCGAGACCGGCGACCTCGAGATTGATCGCCATTTACGTCGGGATGTCCGTGCGTCCGGCGGCCCGGCTCGCCACGCCGCCGCAGATGGTACCCCAGACACCAACATCTTTCAGGGTCTCGGGCGCGACCGCCGTCGGGTCTTCGTCCAGCACCGCGAAATCGGCGAACTTGCCCGGTTCGATGCTGCCGACAAGATGGTCCATCTTGAGGGTGTAAGCGGCGCCCAGGGTAATGGCATGGAGTGCTTGATCGACGGAAATTCGCTCTAGCGGTCCCAGCACCTTGCCCGAGGCGGTCAGCCGATTGACCGCGCACCAGGCCGTGAACAGGGGGCCAAGCGGGGTGACCGGCGCATCGGAATGAATGGCAAAATTCACCCCATGCCGCGCGGCGGTGGCGCAGGCATCCATCCGCGCCGCCCGGTCCGGGCCCATGGTGATGTCGCGATGCTGATCGCCCCAATAATAGATGTGATTGGCGAACAGGTTGGAGCAAATCCCAAGCGCCGCCATCCGCCGGAACTGAGACTCGTCCGCCATCTGGCAATGCTGCAGAGTATGGCGATGGTCCCGGCGTGGCGTCTCGGTCAGCGCCGCCTCGATCGCGTCGATCATGGTCTCTGACGCCTCGTCGCCGTTGACATGCAGATGCAGATGCGCGCCGGCGGCGTGATACGCGCGCACCAACTCCGTCAGCTGCTCCGTCGCCATGTTCCAGACTCCGTTCGGAGCGCCGTTGTAGTAGCCCGGCCATTTCAGCCGGCCGCTGAACCCCTGGATCGAGCCATCGGTCATCACCTTGCAGAGCTTGAAGAACAATTTGTCGGAGTTGGTCTTCTGGGCGTCATGCAGTTGGGCGATGCCTTCCTTGGCGGGCTTGTCGAGGGTGTTCATCGCCGGCAGCAGGCGCACGGGATAGCAGGGCGCCGAGGTGGCGTTGCGATAGGCCGCCAAACTCTGGTCACTGAAGGTCGCGAAAAGATCGGTCGCCGTCGTGGTGCCCGCGTTCACGGCGGCTTGGCCAAAGCGCTGGAGGTCATGCAGTGAGACACCGCTGAAGAACGGATCGCCGGTGACCCGATAAGCCATGTATTTCGCTGCCGCCTCGGCAAGCTCTCCGGTCGGCTCTCCGTTACCGTCCTTGGTCACGCCGTGAACGTTGGTATCGCGGCTGATCCCGGCCGTGCCCAACACCGCCGAGTTGACGTTCAGCAAATGACCATTGGAATGCATGATCACCACGGTCCGCGTCGCCGAGACCTGGTCCAGGTGCTTGGTCGTCATCCGCTCGTTGTTGAAATAGATCGGGTCGAACCCCCAAGCGAACAGAGTTGTGTCCGGATCTTCCATCTCGCTCTCGAGGGTGACCAGCCGGTCAATGGCGGATTGCAAGTCACCGCAGCCGGGCCAGACCCCTCCGTCTGGGTCGCGCCGGTCGAGATAGCCGATATAGGGATAGTCCCACATCCCCCCTTCCTTGGCGTGGCAATGGCCCTCGACAAACCCAGGCATCAGCACCTTACCGGCGAAACGCTCGTCCAAGTCATAGGCCCCGAACCCTTCCATGGTCTCAAGATCGCCGACACCAAGCACGCGTCCCTCGCGAACCGCAACATGGGTCGCTTCTGGCCGATAGGAATTCATGGTGATGATTTTGGCCGCCGAAAAGATCGTGATGTCCGACAAGGGGCTACCCTCCAGGATATAAGCTTGTGTCTTTCGTTTTAGCTCAACGCCGCGCAGGCGCGCTGAATGCGGGTACAGGCCTCGACTAGTTCCTCGGTGCTTTGGGCATAGGAAATCCGAAAATGTGGCGAGATCCCATAGGCGGCGCCATGCACGGTCGCGACCTTCTCGCTCTCCAGAAGATAGAGCACGAAATCCCGATCATTCTCGATCACCTTGCCGCCTGGAGTCTTCTTGCCGATCACCTCGGCGCAGCTTGGATAAACGTAAAACGCACCCTTAGGCAACGGACAGGAGAGCCCCTTGGTCTGGTTGATCATCGAGACCACCAAATCCCGGCGGTCCTCGAAGGAGCGCGCCTGCTCGGCGATAAAATCTTGCGGGCCGGTCAGCGCGGCGATGGCGGCGGCCTGGCTTACCGAGCTCGCGGCGGACGTCACCAGAGATTGCAGCTTGGTCATCTGTTGGATCATCGCGGCGGGGGCCGCGGCATAGCCGACCCGCCAACCAGTCATCGCGTAGGACTTCGACACACCATTCGCGGTGACCGTACGGTCTCTCAGCGCCGGCTCGATTTCGATCATGGTGGCGAATTTCTCGCCGTCGAAGGTGATGTGCTCATAGATGTCATCCATGATCACGCCCACATGCGGATGCCGGAGCAATACATCGGCGAGCCCGCGCAGTTCTGACGCGTTGTACACGGCACCGGTTGGGTTGTTCGGTGAGTTCAGCAGCAGCCAACGCGTTTTCGGCGTGATCGCGGCTTCCAATTGCTCCGGCTTGATCTTAAATCCCTGATCGACGCCGCAGGGAACGATCACCGACCGACCGCCGGTGAATTTCACCATGTCGATATAGGCGACGTAATACGGCGCCGGCAGGATGACCTCTTCATCGACGTCCGTGCCGGCCATCAACGCGTTGTAGATCACCTGTTTCGAGCCATTACCGATGATGATCTCGTCCCGGCTGAAGGTCAGACCGTTCTCGCGTTTGAATTTCTCGATCACCACGTCCTTCAGCTCAACGGTGCCGCTGATGGTGGTGTATTTGGTCTCGCCCCTAAGCGCCGCCGCCGTCGCCGCCTCAATCACATGGGCCGGTGTCGGAAAGTCCGGCTGGCCGGACGCGAGTGCGATGACGTCAATGCCCTCGGCTTTCATCTCCCGGGCCTTCTGCGACATCATCGCGCTGGGGGAGGTTTGGATACGATCCATGTGGCGCGCGAATTTCATGGCGATGATCTTTCTTCGGGGGAAATGCACCGAGAAGGCGCTGAACGGTTTCGGGACTAACTTAAACTGGAACCGAGGCGGGGTGAAATGGCCATGTTCGGTCTGGGAGGTGGGTGGGGCTGCGGGTTTTGATTGGTGATGCAGATACATTCCACACTCGATGCGGGACCCAAGCCCGAGGCCGTTGATCGCGATTTGTGCCAGATCAAGAAGACGGTCCGTGAAAATGCTCCACTATCCGTCACTCGCCGTCGCTTTAGGCGTGGATCCCGTATCCCGTGTGGGATGGCGGTTTCCCTCTTTCAGGTTGCCTGAAAACCATCCAGCAGATCCCAAACGTTACTCCGCCGCAGCCTTCACGGGGCGTTCCTCGTCCGCCATCTCCGAGATGATCTTCTTCAGGAAGTTCGGCCCCTTGTCGATGGCGAGCCTGACCGGGCGGCGCCCCAGCGGTTTTTCCTCGCGCCTTTGGATAGCCTCCAGGATCACCTTGTCCTCGTTGAAAGCGATGCGGAACTGCGCGTTCATCCGGTCGCCCATGGTGGTGTCGTCAATCCCGATATTGCGAACATGCATCCAGTGATCGACGGTTTCGGTGTCGCTGATCGGGGTCAGGAAATGAATCGCGAACAGCCGCACGCCGAGATGCCGGTCCTCCTCGCTGGCGTTCAATGCCGCGTCGGTGCTGCCAAAGTCGATCACCGCCGTGCTGGGTGCGTGGAAGTAATAGTAGTGCCAACGATCGACAGTCCCCTTGAAGTCCCCAAAAGCCTTGAAGAACCCGATCGGCGGAGCGTCACGGATCCAGCGTGAGGTGATTACCGTGTGGCCCTGGCGTTCGACCTCGACCGGCACTCCCTCGCTCTCGGGGTTGCCGAGGGTCGTCGGGTGCACATAGGCGACATGGGCCGGGTCGCAAAGATTGTCCGCCAGGTGCACATAGTTCGCGGCGATATAAAGCCCGTCGCCGAAATGCGGCGCCCAACCTTCCTGGTGCATTTCCGGCAAATCGAAAATGAGGGACGTGTCGGCCAGCGCCCGATCACCCATCCAGATCCACACGATACCATTGGCCTCATGTAATGGATAGGAGCGCACCTGGGCGGAGTCCGGCAGGTTGTCCTGCCCCGGAATGCGCACGCAGCGCCCATTGGTGCCAAAAGTCATGCCGTGATAGCCGCATTGCACCACATCGCCCTTGAGTTGACCCATCGACAGAGGCAGGCGCTTGTGTGGGCACTGATCTTCCAGCGCCACCGGCACGCCAGCCTCAGTACGGTAGAGGACGATATCCTCGTCCATCACGCGCACGGGCGACAATTCTCTCGGGAACTCATGCGACCATCTGACGACGTACCAGAAATTGAGAACGAAAGTCATGCCTGCCTCCAGCGTTTCCAAGCGGAGTTAATTGTTCGCATACAAACGACTTTAGCCAAGCCGGTCAAGCGTGGGATGATGCCGGATAAAAATAATCGGTCAGCCGGCGTGACCGATTGCCTTATGGCGAAGAGCATTGATACGGGCTTTGGAATAGCATTCCTTGAAAGCTAGGATTGAATCTAAATTTTGCTAAGCCATCGGCGAATCAGCCCTAAACACGTGGTCGATTGACACTCATAATTCATTTGTATACGAATGAATTTTAATGAGTCCACGGGTCCTTTCACCCGCTAGTTCAGGAGGGTTCATGGACGGGTCGCATTCCCTGGGCATTAAGACGGAATATGCGCGACCACGGTCGATCGCGGAGGCATTGGCGCTGCTGGGAACCGGCGGTTGGTCCGTCCTCGCCGGCGGCACCGATTTTTTTCCGGCGCTGCGGGACCGTCCAGCCGAAGGCCGGGTCCTGGACATCACGGGTCTCGCGGAGCTCAAGGGAATTCGCGAGGATGCCCTCCATTGGCGTATCGGCGCGTTGACCAGCTGGAGCGATATTATCGCCGGCGACTTGCCGCCGACTTTCAATTGCTTGAAGCTGGCGGCGCGCGAGGTCGGCTCGGTACAAATTCAAAACCGCGCCACCATCGCCGGCAATCTCTGCAATGCCTCGCCCGCCGCCGATGGGGTGCCGCCGCTGATGGTGCTCGACGCGGCGGTGGTGGTGACCTCCGGCGCCGGGAGCCGGACGCTCGCCTTGGACGCGTTTGTTCTCGGTAATCGGTCGACGGCGCTGGCGCCGGGTGAGATCGTGACCGAAATCCTGATACCCAAATCATCCAGCCTTGGGATCTCCCATTTTCTGAAGCTTGGTGCCCGAAAATATCTGGTGATCTCCATCGCCATGGTGGCGGCGCGGCTTTCCATGGACCAGAAGGGCCGCATCGAAACAGCGGCGGTTTGCGTTGGCGCCTGCTCGGCGGTGGCGCGGCGGATGGCGGATCTCGAGGAAAAGTTGATCGGGCGTCCCGCGACGCCGAAGACGTTCGCGACCATAACCGCCGATGATATCTCGACGCTGACACCCATCGACGATGTCCGGGCGCCCGCCAGTTACCGTCTTGACGCGGCGGCGGAACTGGCGCGCCGGGCCTTCGTTGGCTGTCTCCCGGCAGAGGAGCGACGATGAGCCTTGGAATGCGGGTAAACGGCGAGGCGGTGGACGCCGACATCAACCCCGCCTCGAGGCTCAGCGCGGTGTTGCGCGATACGCTGAATTTGAAGGGCACCAAGGTCGGTTGCGACGCTGGCGATTGCGGCGCCTGTTCGGTCATCGTCGATGGTGAGGTCAGCTGTGCCTGCCTGGTCGCCGGTGGTCAGGTCGCGCAAAGCACGATCGTCACCGTCGAGGGCATCGCCGTAACCCCCACCGGCCGCCGGCTGATGGGGGCGTTCAAGCGCCATGGCGCGGCACAATGTGGCATCTGCACCCCCGGCATGATGGTCAGCGCCGCCGCTCTGCTGGACCGCGCCACCAATCCATCCCGCCAAGACATAGAAGACGCGCTCGGCGGCGTTTTGTGCCGTTGTACCGGGTATCGCAAAATTATCGACGCGGTCATGGACGCGCGCGGCGGGAATACCGCCCAGGCGTTGCCTCAGATCCGGACGACCGTGGGCGGCGCGGTCGGCCAATCGCTGCCCCGGCTAGACGGCGCGCCGAAACTTGATGGCCGAGAGGTTTTTGGCGCCGACGCCATACCCGCCGGCGCGGCCCTGGTGCTGGCGATCCGGAGCCCGCACGCGGCGGCGCGCTTCAGCATCGGCGACCTGGGCGCGTTCAAGACAGCGCATCCGGGGATCGATCTGGTTCTGACCGCCACCGATATCCCAGGCCGCAATCTGCAAGGCGTGATCCCGGCTTTCGCCGACCAACTGGTTCTCGCCGAGAAATTCACGCGCTTCCTAGGCGAGGCGGTCGCGATCATCGCTGGCGCTCCTGATGCGATTTCCCGGCTTGATCCCGCGCGTTTCCCGGTGACATGGGAACCGCTGGAAGCCCTAGAAACCAATGAGGCGGCCCTGCATGCGGACGCCGCTCGGCTGCACCAAGACCGCCCAGGCAACATCCTTGTCGAGGGGTATGTCGAGCGCGGCGATATAGACGAGGGATTCAAGCAAGCCGCACATTCCATCGAAGGTAGCTTTTCCACGCCATTTATCGAGCATGCCTATATCGAACCAGAGGCCGGTTACGCGGTCCGGGTCGGTAACCGGTTGGAAGTACATGCCTCTACTCAGGCTCCGCATATGGATCGAGAGGCGCTGGCGCTGATCCTCGGGATCGAGACCACGGCGGTTCGCATCGCGCCGACGGCCTGTGGCGGTGGCTTCGGCTCCAAGATCGACCTGACCCTAGAGCCGTTCATCGCGCTGGCCGCCTGGTTCCTGGACCGACCCGCCTACATGGTCTTCACCCGTGCCGAGTCCATGCGGAGCTCGACCAAACGCCATCCCTCGGAGATCACCGCGCGCGTCGCCTGTGACGCGCAGGGGCGGGTCACTGCGATGGAGTTCGAGGGCGTGTTCAATACCGGTGCCTATGCAAGCTGGGGCCCGACAGTCGCCAACCGGGTGCCGATCCACGCCTGCGGCCCCTATTATATGCCGCACTACCGGGCCTTGAGCCGGGCGGTACACACCAACGGCCCAACGTCCGGCGCGTTTCGCGGTTTCGGCGTTCCCCAATCCGCCGTCGCCCAGGAAAGCCTGTTCCACGATCTCGCCGACAAGCTCGGCATCGATCAGCTTGATTTCCGCGTCGCCAACGCGCTCGACAATAACCAGGCGACCGTGACCGGCCAGGTATTCGCCGAAGGCGTCGGCATCAAGGCCTGCCTCGAAGCATTGCGCCCGGCATGGGAGCATGCATTGGCGGCGGCCCAAAAATTCAACGAAACCGGGCATGATGGGACCACCCGGCGGGGTGTCGGAATCGGCACCTGCTGGTATGGCTGCGGCAACACCTCGATGGCCAACCCCTCGACCATGCGGATCGGTGTGACTCCGGAAGGTCGGATCGTGCTGCATCAGGGCGCCATCGATATTGGCCAAGGCTCCACCACGGTGATGTCCCAGATCGCCGCCGACGCGCTCGGCATCCGGGTCGAGGATCTTGATCTGCTGGGTGCCGATACCGACATGACCCCCGACGCCGGTAAGACCTCGGCCTCGCGGCAGACCGTGGTATCGGGAACGGCGGTTCTGAAATCGGGCGCCGCGTTGCGCCAAAAGATCCTGCTCCAGGCCAATGCCGGCGC
>JAPKDN010000193.1 GCA_028822575.1 Alphaproteobacteria bacterium
CGCATGCAACCGGCGCCCTTCTTCAGCTCTCATCGTAACCAATTGGTCTAGCACGACCGACAGGCCCGCGAGGGCGGCCGCTTCCAACGCCGCGCGTTCATCCGCATCCAGCGTCTCCGCATGGCCGTCGTCGATCATACCTCTCACGGTCAACAAGACGTCAAGGCGCGGCGGAGATGGGTAAACTGTCCCCTCGTTCTCCAAATTGGCCTGCAGCTTTAAGATGTCCTCTAACAAATCACGATTGATCCCGAGCGCGGAGCGAGTCTTCTTGCACTGCACCGACAACTGCGCCGACACCGATCCCCGAGAAAGACCGTCGCTCAATATCTTACGGGCTTGGGCATCAAGACGTTCAAATCCAGTAGGCACCCGGCACCTGAGATCGAGGCCACGGGCATTTACACTTTTTAGCTCCCATCCCCAGGACCACATTTGTTCCAAACGCTCAACGGCGAAAGTTTCTTCGACGCGCGCGTATCCAGTCATGCTGAGAATAGTCACTGTTTTCCGACATTTTGATTGGTGAACCTAGAGGATCCATTATATCTGGGATGCTAGACGCCAACAAGTCGGAGGACACAATGCATGATCCCAGATCAATCTTGATCACCGGCGCGTCCAGCGGAATCGGACGGGCGCTGGCGCTGGCCTATGCGAAACCCGGCGTGACCTTATTTCTTGGGGGTCGTGACGGCACTCGACTTTCCAAATTGGCGGTCAGCTGCGTGGCGCTTGGCGCAAGCGTGCATGAGAGAGGCGTCGATGTGACGGATCGGTCCGCGATGGCGGTCTGGATCGCCGATAGCGATACCATAAACCCGCTTGACCTCGTGATCGCGAATGCCGGCATAACAGCGGGCACCAACGCGACCGATGCTCTGGAAAAGGAGACGCAAGTCCGTCGACTATTCGCCGTGAACGTCGACGGTGTTTTGAACACCGTTCTACCAGCTCTGCCGCTTATGCAATTGCGGGAACACGGTCAAATCGCGCTAATGAGTTCCATGGCTGGGTTCCGAGGGTTGGCAGGCGCGTCGACCTACTGCGCGACAAAGGCAGCGGTCCGAGTCCTTGGCGAAGGCTTGCGTGGGTCTCTTAACGGCTCGGGCATTAGCGTCTCGGTGATTTGCCCGGGATATGTCCGCACGCCAATGACCGACAAGAACAGTTTTCCCATGCCATTTTTGATGACCGTCGAACGGGCGGCTTGCATTATCAGAACGGGATTGGCGCGAAATCGCTCGCGCATCGCCTTTCCCCGGCGGCTGTATGCCGCACTCTGGCTCCTGCAGGTACTCCCAATCACGCTAACCGATGCTATCGTAGCCCGGCTGCCCAGGAAAGGGGAAGCCGCGGACTAAGCCATCCTTCAATTGGATTTTCCACGTTGGGATCGCCGCCATTTCGCGACGTTACGATTATGTTCCGATAACGTCCGAGCAAAGGCATGCCCACCTGTTCCATCAGCGACAAAGTACAGAAAATCAGTCTTGGTGGGATTAAGCGTCGCCCGGATCGACGCGGCGCCCGGATTACAGATCGGTGTTGGAGGTAGCCCTTTGATAATATAAGTATTAAATGGGGTCGGCATCGTAAGATCGCCGCGCGTCAAAGGCCTGTCCAAGCCGGCGGGCGCAACCCCATAAGCCACGGTGGGATCCGACTGCAGACGCATTCCAAGCCGAAGGCGGTTCACAAACACGCCTGCGACTACGCCGCGCTCATCACCGACCGCAGTTTCGCGCTCTACCACCGATGCCAGGATCACCGCCTCCTCGACCGTGGCGTAGGGGAGGTCCGGCGCTCTTGTGGGCCAAAGCTCCGCCAGTAACTCCGACATCCCATCCGCCATGCGCGCCAATAGTCTGACCCGATCGTCACCATATGAGAAATGGTAGGTTTCCGGCAGCAGGGAGCCTTCGCCCGGTGGGTTAGTGATAACGCCGAAAAGTCCTTCACTCGTCATCAATTTCTCCATGACCCGAGAGACCGTGAGCCCTTCGGCAAAGGTCAAACGGCGAACCACCGTTTCCCCACGTATCAGGATCGTCATAGCGTCCCTTGGGCTAATGCCCACCGGAAACAGGTACTCACCGGCTTTCAAGGCACGGCCCTGTCCCAATAGCTTCACACCGATCGCGAAGATTTCGGGATGCTGAATTACATCATCCACCAAAAGCGTATTGGCAATGCGTTCAAGGCCAGATCCCGCAGGAATCACGGAGACCCGGGGTACGGTTAGAGGCCCCGGCCCGGTAAACTTGGCGAAGCCCCAAGCAAAAACACCGGCAATAAGGATCGCAACCACGAGAGAGGTGTACAACAAGGTGAGGAACAAGCGCCCCATCAGGGGTCACCTGGGGGGCACGAAAACCAAGGATGCGTTGGTTCCGCCGAATCCGAATGAATTGGAAAGTACCGCTGTGACCTCACGTTCCCGAGCTTTGTGGGGCACCAGATCTACGCCGTCGCATCCCTCGGAGGGATTATCCAGGTTCAGTGTCGGCGGTACGACACCATCGCGCATCGCTAGGATCGAGAAAATAGCCTCCACACTTCCGGCCGCTCCCAGAAGGTGGCCAATAGCTGATTTCGTCGACGACATGGACATCGAGTCCAGCGCGCCTCCGAAGAGCCGTCGCACCGCCCCAAGCTCGATCATGTCACCGAGCGGTGTCGATGTACCATGGGCGTTTACATAGTCAATCTGCTCGGGATTAAGTTCTGCCCGGCGCAAGGCGTTCCTCATCGCCCGAAATGCGCCATCACCGTCATCGGCCGGTGCCGTGATATGGTGCGCATCCCCGGACATACCGTAACCGACGATCTCTGCGAGGATCTTTGCACCGCGTTTTTTAGCGTGCTCGTATTCCTCGACGACCACAACTCCCGAACCTTCGCCCATCACGAATCCATCGCGGTCCCTGTCCCAGGGGCGTGAGGCTTGTTCCGGCGTGTCGTTGAACGAGGTAGAAAGAGCTCGTGCCGCCGCGAAGCCAGCAAAACCCAACCGATTGACTGCGGCTTCCGCGCCACCAGCAACCATCACATCGGCATCATCAAGCATGACCAGCCGCGCGGCGTCGCCAATAGCGTGAGCACCGGTCGAACACGCGGTAACTACGGAATGGTTAGGCCCCCTGAAGCCAAACTTAATAGACACCTGACCGGAAATCAGGTTGATCAAAGCCGCCGGAATAAAGAACGGCGAGATCCGCCTTGGACCCGCTTCATGCAACTTCACGCTATTATCATAGATCTGTTGGAGACCGCCGATACCTGACCCTATCATAACGCCGGTTCGGGCCTTTTCTTCGTCATCTCCGGGGATCCACCCCGAATCCGCGACTGCCTGCGCGGCCGCCGCCATGCCCAGCATAATAAAGCGGTCGATCTTGCGCTGCTCCTTGGGCTCAACCCATTCGTCGGCCGTGAATAAGCCCTTCGCCGCCGGTCCCTCAGGCACCACACCCGCAATCTTAGCGGGCAGATCGGACACATCGAACCGCTCAATCGCGCGAATTCCAGACTGGCTGTCGAGAAGCCGACTCCAGTTTTCTTCGATACCAATACCGAGCGGGGTGACAAGCCCCATGCCCGTGATGACAACACGTCTCATCAAGGTTCACCGAGGGTTAATGCTATATTCAAAGATGCCGTCATGACCGCCAACCACAGGGTTAGGAAATGGCCGACAGGCTAGGCCGCGCCTTCGATAAAAGAGATCGCGTCCTTGACGGTCACAATCTTCTCAGCGGCGTCATCAGGGATTTCACAACCGAATTCTTCCTCAAACGCCATGACAAGCTCGACCGTGTCGAGGCTATCGGCGCCCAAATCATCAATGAAGCTCGCGGTGTCAGTGACCTTCGCGGCCTCAACGCCCAAATGCTCACACACTATGGCTTTAACCTTATCGGCGACTTCGCTCATGTCGGTTTTCCCTGACTTTCGAATTTCAATAGCCCCCCGCGCACCGCCCAATCCCGTGGGCCTAATCGCGCATGGCGCATAGTGTTTCTTACGGCTTCAGTCTCGATCAGAACAATCGCACCGGTCCATGAGCGGGCGAATAACATACTTTATCCGCATTTGCCAGCATCGCCCATTGCCGTTCTCCACCCCTCACATAACGAGGACTAGTTTTGACTTCCATTACCAACGGGAAACGCGCTTATATCATTGCCATTCCACCATTTACGTGAACCGTTGTTCCGGTGATATAGGACGCTTCGGCGGACGCGAGATAAATAACAGCCGCCGCTATATCCTCCGGTGATCCTAGGCGGCCCGCCGGAATTCCGGCCAAAAGTCGATCTTTTTGATCGTCACCCAAAACGTCCGTCATCGCGGTTTGGATGAACCCAGGAGCCACAACATTGACGGTAATTCCGCGATTCGCGACCTCGGTCGCCAAGGCTTTCGAAAATCCAACCATGCCTGCCTTGGACGCCGCATAGTTCGCCTGGCCAGGGTTTCCGGTAGCGCCTACAATGGATGATATACCTACTATACGGCCCCAACGGCGCTTCATCATTCCGCGCAGCAACGCACGAGCCAGCCGAAATCCAGATCCCATATTGACCGAGATCACCTGCTCCCAATCCTCGTCTTTCATTCGAATCAACAAACCATCTTTGGTAATTCCCGCATTATTAATTAGGATATCTATGCCGCCATCAGCAATTTTTTCGGCCTCACTCGCTAAATTTGCGACCGATTCGCTATCAGCCAGATCAGCCCTCAGCACGTAAACCCGATTCCCAAGCTCCGACGCGAGAGCCTCCAGAGCCTCTATTCTGGTACCCGAAATCACGACTTCGGCCCCCCGCGCATGTAGCGCCGCGGCAATCGCACCACCGATGCCACCGCTCGCGCCGGTCACCAGCGCCGATTTACCTTCAAGATTAAACATGGCGCGCCCTCCGCCCTAGTTTTCTGCGGCAATTGCTTCAACCGCCGCCACAACGTCGTCCGGTCCGCCAAACGCGCTGGCGGCAATATTTCGGTCTATCCGTTTATGAAGCCCGGTCAAAACTTTGCCCGCCCCAACCTCCAAAATCGCAGTAATTCCGTTTCCACCCATCCACAGCACTGATTCGCGCCAGCGCACCATAGCAGTGACCTGCTCGACCAGACGGGCGCGAATTTCATCCGGACCGCCAAGCACGGGAGCCGCTAGTACGTTCGCCACTAACGGAATCAACGGCTCGCGAATTATCACATCACTCAATGCTTCGGCCATGCGCTCAGCAGCCGGACGCATCAAGGAACAATGAAAAGGCGCGCTCACCGGCAGCATGACCGCCTTGCGAATACCGCGCTCGGACGCCAAGGTGATCGCGGCCTCGATAGCCGGCTTGGCGCCACTCAGCACGACTTGGCCAGGCGCGTTGTCGTTCGCCAAATCACAAACACCCTGGCTTGCTGCTTCAGCCGCGATCTCGCGCGCAGTGCCCAACTCTGCGCCCAGGAGCGCCGCCATGGCACCCTCCCCGACTGGCACCGCCACTTGCATCGATTCTCCACGTAGCCTCAACAACCGTGCCGCATCGCCGAGATCAAGAGCCCCCGCCGCAGCCAACGCCGAATACTCTCCTAATGAGTGACCAGCGACGCAATCCGCGAATTGATCAACACTCTTACCTGTCTCGCTCTCAAGAACCCGAAGCGCGGCGGTACTCATCGCCATCAGGGCCGGTTGCGCGTTACGGGTCAGGGTAAGGGCGTCCTCCGGCCCCTCGAACATAACCTTGGAAAGCGAGTCTCCCAAGGCCTCGTCGACCTCGGCGAAGACATCTCGCGCGACTTGATACCCGTCCGCCAAAGCCCGTCCCATCCCAACCGCTTGCGAGCCTTGGCCAGGAAAGACAATCGCGCGTCCGCTAGTTTCCGCTGTCATTTATCGCTATCCATAGACTGGTTCTCCGCAAACTCAGCAGACGGCGCAGTTCGGATCAAGTCAAGCCTATACGCGCAGCCTTAGTGGCCCGCCACCCCGTTCCGGTGTCGCCGGAACTTCGACATGACGCATTCCCAATTATGACCGAGCATCCTCGATCGCGTTGACTAGCAAGACGAGAGCAGAAAACGTCCCCCCTTATCTTCCGGGGCGCCCGTCAAAGGGGTGCGGTTTACCGGGATTTTCCACGATTATCGTCTCGATCAACGTCACGGGACCGACACGAGGATGTGAATCAATTTGTTAGAAATGAGGGAGATTCCGGCACGGGCTTAAAAAGCCAATACATTTCTTGCGTCGACCCCCGATACCTGTATATTTAAGAGATCGTGTCTCAAGGGATTTTTTGCTCTTGGCGCGGCTAGCCCGAGGCTGGACTTTAACATAACTCCTTGCCGGCGAATGCCGGCTTGGGACCGCGACACAGCGG